>NZ_JBUEFZ010000009.1:0-218536 GCF_054963715.1 Streptomyces sp. STAM6
GGTGTTGTAGTTGACCGAGCTGGCCATCACCGCCACGAGCGCCTCGCCCGGGCCGGGCTCGGGCGTCGGCACCCGGGCGAGGTGCAGGGACTTGCGCGGGTCCTTGTCGGCCGAGTCCATGCCCTCGAACATGCCCACGTCCTCCTTGCGGACGACGTTTCCCCGATAGCTCTCCGGAATGTCGAGGGCCGCGAAGTCCTCGGCCTTCGCGGAGCCGGAAAGGATGGCGCTGATGATTTCTTTCAAGGTGGTTCCTCAGGAGCTGGAAAAGCCGACTGAACAGGCGCGGACCTTCGTGGCAGCGTAGGTACGCCGGCCTTTCGTACAGAACCCCTGACTCCGCTCGCACCCCCCTGTCCCCCGCCCCTGACCTGGCGCTAGGGGTTGTCCGGCCGGGTCCGTCCCGGGCATCGTCCTTTCCGCGGGCGGCAGACCGCGGCCCGTGTCCCGCAGAGATCCGAACGAGGTTGGAATGGCCGAGAGTTTCGTCGACGGGGGCGCCTGGATACGGCGTTTCCATCCGTCACCCGACGCGGATGTCCGTCTGGTCTGTTTTCCGCACGCGGGTGGTTCGGCCAGTTTCTTCCATCCGCTCTCGCGGGACCTCTCCCCCCGCGTCGAGGTGCTCTCCGTGCAGTACCCGGGGCGCCAGGACCGCAGGGGCGAGCCGAACATCCCGGACATGGGTGAGATGGCCGACCGGATCGCCGAGGCCCTGATGCCGGTGACGGGCCGGCCGTTCGCCCTCTTCGGGCACAGCATGGGTGCCACGCTGGCCTACGAGGTCGCGCGCCGGGTCCGGGCAGCGGGACACGGCCCGGCGGCGCTGTTCGTGTCCGGCCGCAGGGCCCCGCACCGGGTCGTGGACGACGGGCTGCATCTGCTGTCCGACCGTGAACTGGTCGACGACATCATGGCGCTGGACGGTACGGGCGCGCAGATGTTCGGCGACCCGGAGATGCTGGAGCTGGTCCTGCCGGCGATCCGCAGCGACTACCGCGCGGCGGAGACCTACCGGTATGTGCCGGGACCGCCGCTGGACTGCCCGGTGCACGCGCTGACCGGCTTCTCCGACCCCCGCGTCCCGGTGGGCGAACTGCACCACTGGGCCGCGTGCACCACCGGGCGGTTCGACCTCCAGGTGTACTCCGGTGGCCACTTCTATCTTTCGGCGGAGCGGGAGGCCGTCACCCAGGACGTCTCCGCGCGGCTGGCGCGCCTGCTGCCCGTGCGGGTGTGACGGCGGGCGCCCCGTCAGTGGCCGATCGTGCGGGCGATGTCCAGGGTCAGGCGCTGCCACGGGTCGCGCGGGTCGCGGCCGGTGAGCTCGGCGACACGGCGCAGGCGGTACCGCAGCGACTGGGGGTGGAGCCCGAGCCCGCGGGCGGCGGCGTTGGCGGAGCCGGAGTCGAGGTAGGCGGTGAGGGCTTCCTCGAGGTGATGAGAGCCGGAGTGGGCGAGGGGACCGAGGACGAGACGGCTGATCTGTTCGGGCGGCGCGGCGGGGTGTCCGCCGAGAAGCGCGAGGATGTGCGCGTCGCCGTCGTCGAGCACACGGCCGGGGCGGTGGGCGTGGGCGGGCGCCGCGTCGAGGGCGTCCGCGGCGAGGCGGTGGGCGACGGCGACGCGGTCCGGGCTCTCGCCCGAGACGGCGCAGCCGCGCCAGTGCCGGTCGTTCAGCGCCCCCGGCAGCCGCTCACGGGCCGCGGCCGGCAGCATCAGGACGGCGCGCGAGCCGCGGATCGTCGACAGGGGCCGGACCGCCGGCGATGAGGTGCCGTCCCAGCCGGCGTCGGCCTGGAGGGCGGCGATGAGCGCCGCGGCCTCGTCGTGGGTCACCTCGGGCCCGTCCTCGTCGGCGGGTTCCGCCACGAGCAGGCAGTAGGGGTCGGGGAGTTGTACGTCCAGGCGGGCCGCCCGGCCGGTCAGCGCCCCTGTGGAGGCGTGCCGTCCGGCGATGAGGTCGTCGAGCAGCAGCCGCAGGGCCCGGTCCCGGTCGGCGGCGAGGTCCTCGGTGGTGGCGGTGTACGCGGTGGCCATCTCCTCGGCCAGGGTGTCGAGCGTGGTCAGCAGCAGTCGGGCCAGGGCGAACGCGGCCGGGGCGCCCGGTGGGGGTGTGCGGGCGGCGACCTCGTCGGTGATGACGGTGGCGGCGACCCGGTAGGCGCGCAGGACCGCCTGGACGGGGCGGCCGTCGGCGGCCCGGGCAGCGGCGATCCCGCGCAGCCGCCGCAGATCGGCCGGGGAGAGCTCGCCGCCGGTGACCCAGCGGTCCAGCGTCCGGTCCAGGGCCCAGGCGGCGATGGCCCGTACCTCGCGCAGCCGGGCGCCGTCGAGGTCGGCGTAGGCGGGGACCTGTGCGCGCACGGCGGCGACGATCGTCTCGACGACGCGCGGTCGGGAGGTCAGCTCGCGCCGGATGCGTTCGCGTTCCTTTGTCACACCGTGATGATTCCAGCGGCGTGATGTGCGCACCACGGTGGACGGTCCTTGTCACTGTCGCCAGGATCGCGGTGGGCCACGCGGCCCGGCACGCGGTCTCAGGGACGAGAGGCGGACGTACGGATGGCGAAACACTGGGCGGACTTCCAGTACGAGATCTACCTGGCCGGTATGACGGGCGCCGTGCCGCGGCTGCCCACCGATCTGACGCGGCTGGAGGAGCTCACCGAGCGGCGTCTCGGCCCCGGTCCGGTGGGCTACGTGGCGGGCAGCGCGGGCAGCGGCAGTACCGCCGAGGCGAACCGGGCCGCGCTGGCGCGCCGCCGGATAGTGCCGCGGATGCTGCGGGACGTCCATGAGCGCGATCTGTCCGTGGAGGTCCTGGGGCGGGCGCTGCCCGCGCCGCTCGCCCTCGCTCCCGTGGGGGTGCTGTCGATCATGCACCCGGAGGCCGAGCCGGCGGCCGCCCGGGCCGCCGCGGCGCAGGGTGTTCCGTACATCCTCTCCTCCGCGTCCAGTACCCCCCTGGAGGAGGTCGCCGAGGCGATGGGCGACGGGGAGCGCTGGTTCCAGCTGTACTGGGCGAAGGACCGCGAGGTCACCAGGTCGTTCCTGGCCAGGGCCAAGTCGGCCGGGTACAGCGCGCTGTTCGTGACGCTGGACACGCCCCTGCTGGCCTGGCGTCCGCGCGATCTGGACCAGGCCTACCTGCCCTTCCTGCACGGCGTGGGCACGGCGAACTATTTCACCGACCCGGCGTTCCGGGCGGGGCTGGCCAAACCGGTCCACGAGGACCCGAACGCCGCCGTCCTGCACTTCACGGGGATGTTCGCCGACCCCGGGAAGACCTGGCCGGACCTGGCGTTCCTGCGGGAGAACTGGGACGGGCCGATCGTGCTGAAGGGCATCCTGCACCCGGACGACGCGCGGCGCGCGGCCGACGCCGGCATGGACGGTGTCGTGGTGTCCAACCACGGTGGCCGCCAGGTGGCGGGGTCCGTGGCCGCCGCGGACGCGCTGCCCCGGGTCGCCGAGGCGGTCGGGGACCGTCTCACCGTGCTGTTCGACAGCGGTGTACGCACCGGCGACGACATCTTCAAGGCACTGGCGCTGGGTGCGGAGGCGGCCCTGGTGGGGCGCCCCTACGCGTACGGCCTGGGCCTCGACGGCCGTGCGGGCGTGGAGCACGTCATCCGCTGTCTGCTCGCCGAGTTCGACCTCACGCTCGCCCTGGCCGGACACAGCCGCCCTGCCACGCTCACCGCCGACGACCTCGTCGAGGAGACCGCATGACCGCCCCCGCGGGACCCGCCGTGAAGAACGTCCTCGCCGTCGTCTCGCCGCACGTCGGCGGGCGTGCGGCCGGTGCCGCGCTCGCCGGGGTCTTCCCGGCGCAGGCCCGGGTCACGGTCGTCGAGACGACGGACGAGGACCCCGGGGCGTTGCGGGAGGCGCATGTCGTCGTCACCGGGCTGGCGCCGGTCACCGCCGCGCACCTCGCGGCCGCGCCGGCTCTGGAACTGGTGCAGTGCGCCAGCCACGGTTTCGACTACGTCGACCTGGAGGCGGCCCGCGCCCGGTCCGTGGCGGTCTGCTCGATCGGCTCCAGCGGGGCCGAGAAGCAGAACGTCGCCGAGCAGACGTTCGCGCTGATGCTGGCGCTGGCCAAACAGCTGATCCCGGCGCACACGGCGCTCGTGGACGCCGACTGGGCCCTGCCCCGGCTGCAGGGGTCCCTCACCGAGCTGTCCGGCAAGACACTCGGGATCGTCGGCCTGGGGCAGATCGGGGCGGAAGTGGCCCGCCGGGCGGCGGCGTTCGACATGGACATCGTGTACGCGGGGCCGAAGCCCGTCCGCCACGACGGATTCTCCGCCCGTCTCGTCCCGCTGGAGGAGCTGCTGGCCACGGCGGACTACGTCTCCCTGCACGCGCCGCTCACGGACGGGACGCGCCACCTCCTCGACGCCGGCCGGCTGGCACTGATGAAACCCACGGCGTTCCTCGTCAACACGGCCCGCGGCGCGCTCGTCGACCAGGACGCGCTGGCGGACGCGCTGGAGTCCGGCGCGCTGGCCGGGGCGGGCATCGACGTCTTCGACCCGGAACCGCCCACGGCGGCCCTGCGGCTGCTCAAGGCCCCGAACGTCGTCCTGTCGCCCCATGTCGCGGGGGTCACGCGCGAAACGCTGGTCCGTATCGCGCTGGCCGCCGTGCAGAACGTGGTGGACCACCTGGCCGGCAAGCCGCTCCGCGACGTCGTCGCCTGACCCGCAACCACCGCCCGGTCCGGGCCCCTTGAGGGGGTCCGGGCCGGCGTGCGTCCGGCACGGTCCGCCGGGGAAGGGCGGGACGGCCGGAAAAGCCGGATTGCCGGCGGCGATGTCCGGGCGCCGCGGGGGCGGTGACCGCATATCGCGGTATGGACGCACGAACGGGCAAGTTAGGTTAGCCTTACCTCATCCTGAAGGGCGGTTCCCTGCCGCCCCGACGGAGCCGCTCCACCCGTTCCGCCCCCGCGAGGAGTCACCTTGAGCGCCGACACCGACATCGCCCCGCCCGAGCAGACCGCGGCCGAGCACGTCCGCTCCGTACTGGCACGGGCCGCCTCCCCGTCGCTCACCACGGACGGGCACGACTACGACCTGATCGGCACGCACTCCGTGGACGACAAGGGGCGGATCACCCTTCACCCCCCGGCGGACGCCCCGCCGGCGGCCCGGGCCGCCGGCGCGCCGCGCGGCAGCCTCGCCGCCCTACTGGAGTTCACCGACATCGCACCGACCGCCCTCCGCGACCGCGTGCGCTCCAGGGTGACGATCTCCGGCCGGCTCGCCCCGACGGGGCGGGAGGACGGGAGTGCTCTCCGCCTCGATCCGGCGCGCGTGACGCTGCGGACGGCGACGGGAACCCACGAGGTCGGCCTCGACGACTTCACCCTCGCCGGCCCCGACCCGCTCGCCGCCGAGGAAGCCGCGATGCTGACCCATCTCGCCGACGCCCACGCGGACATGGTGGGGGATCTGGTCGCACTCGCCGGGTCCCGGCTGCCGCGCGGAGCGGTGCGCACCCTGCCGCTCGCCGTGGACCGGTACGGCATCACCCTGCGTTGCGAGTACCGCGAGGGCCACCGCGACCTCCGCCTGCCGTTCCCCGCCGAGGCGCGGGACGCGGCCGAAGCCGGAGAGCAGGTCCGGCGACTGCTCACCACTCCCCGGTGCACCCACCACAGGCACTCTTCCACGCGTTTCTGAGGGTCTTTCACCCCCACACAAATACTAAGGTTAGGCTAAGCTAAGCATCTCGACCCGTCGTGTCGACATGCCGGTCGAGGCCCCACCGCTCGACCGACAGCAGCCCTCACACGTACCGAGAGAGACGGAAGAACATGACCGTAAGGGTCGCGGTGGCCGGCGCCAGCGGCTACGCGGGCGGGGAGATCCTCCGCCTGCTGGAATCGCACCCCGCCGCCGAGATCGGCGCGGTGACCGCGCACAGCAGCGCGGGCCGTTCTCTGGGGTCCGTACAACCGCACCTGGCGGCACTCGCGGACCGCATGCTCGACGAGACCTCGGCTGCCGCGCTGGGCGGTCACGACGTGGTCTTCCTGGCCCTGCCGCACGGGCAGTCGGCCGCACTCGCGCAGGAGTTGGACCCCGGCACGCTCGTCGTGGACTGCGGCGCGGACTTCCGACTGCGCGACCCGGCGGCCTGGGAACGCTTCTACGGCTCCCCCCACGCCGGGAGCTGGCCCTACGGCCTGCCCGAACTCCCGGGCGCTCGCTCGGAGTTGAAGGGCGCGTCGCGGATCGCCGTGCCCGGTTGCTACCCCACGGCCGTGACGCTCGCGCTGTTCCCCGCCTACGCGGCCCGGCTGGTGGAGCCGGACGCGGTGATCGTCGCGGCCAGCGGGACGTCGGGCGCAGGCCGGGCACTCAAGCCGCATCTTCTCGGCGCCGAGGTGATGGGCTCCATGAGCCCGTACGGAGTCGGCGGCGGCCACCGGCACACGCCGGAACTGACGCAGAACCTCTCCCTGGTGGCGGGCGAACCTGTCACGGTCTCCTTCACCCCGACGCTCGCCCCCATGCCCCGGGGCATCCTCGCCACCTGCTCGGCACGCCTCCGCCCGGAGGCGGCCGCGGCCGGAGCGGACGGGGTGCGGGCGGCGTACGAGGCCGCCTACGCCGACGAGCCGTTCGTGCGGTTGCTGCCGCCCGGGCAGTGGCCCTCGACCGCGGCGGTGCTCGGCTCCAACACCGTCCAGGTGCAGATCGCCGTGGATCCGGACGCCGGCCGGCTGATCAGTGTCAGCGCCGTCGACAACCTGACGAAGGGCACCGCGGGTGGCGCGGTGCAGAGCATGAATGTCGCCCTCGGCCTGCCGGAACGGCTGGGCCTGCCCACGAACGGAGTGGCTCCGTGAGCGACGCGCGCGCAGCCGCCGGTCCGAAGTCGACGACGATGCCCGCATCCCAGCGCCCTGCGGGCGGAGATGGGGGTACCTCCCGGGCGTCAGCCCCGGGGGAGAACGGAGAAGCACAGTGAGTGTCACCGCTGCACGTGGATTCCTCGCCTGCGGTGTGGCCGCCGGTATCAAGGAGTCCGGTGATCGCGATCTGGCCCTGGTGGTCAACCGGGGGCCGTCACGAGCAGCCGCCGGCGTCTTCACCTCCAACCGCGTGCAGGCCGCGCCGGTCCGCTGGTCGAGGCGCCTCCTCGCCGGCGGCCGGATATCGGCGGTCGTCCTCAACTCGGGGGGCGCCAATGCCTGTACGGGTCAGGCGGGCGCCGTCGACACGCGGCTGACGGCCGAGCACACGGCGCGCGCGGTGGACGTGGACCCGCACGAGGTCGCGGTCTGCTCCACCGGCCTCATCGGTGTGCGGCTGCCGATGGACCGGGTCACGGCGGGTGTCGACACCGCCGCGGCCGCGCTGTCGCCGGAGGGCGGCGAGGACGCGGCCGTCGCGATCAAGACGACGGACTCGGTGCACAAGACCGCCGCCGTCTCCCGGTCCGGATGGACGGTGGGCGGCATGGCGAAGGGTGCGGGCATGCTCGCCCCGGGCCTCGCCACCATGCTGGTCGTCCTCACCACTGACGCCGATGTGCCCGCGGACGTGCTCGACACCACGCTCCGCACGGCGGTGCGCACCACGTTCGACCGGGTGGATTCGGACGGCTGCATGTCCACCAACGACACCGTCCTGCTGCTCGCTTCCGGTGCCTCGGGTGTCGTGCCCGACACCGAGGACTTCACCGGGGCCGTGCACGCCGTGTGCCTGGATCTGACCCGGCAGCTCGTGGCGGACGCCGAGGGGGCGTCCAAGGAGATCGAGGTGACCGTCGTCGGCGCCGCCTCGGAGGAGGACGCGGTCGAGGTGGGCCGCTCCGTGGCCCGCAACAACCTCCTCAAGTGCGCCCTGCACGGCGAGGACCCCAACTGGGGCAGGGTGCTGTCCGCGATCGGCACGACCTCGGCCGCCTTCGATCCGGACCGGCTGGACGTGGCGATCAACGGCGTCTGGGTGTGCCGGAACGGCGCGGCGGGCGAGTCGCGGGACAAGGTCGATCTGTCGGGCCGCGGCATCACGGTCACGGTGGATCTCCGCTCGGGCGATTCCTCGGCGGTGATCTGGACCAACGACCTCACGGCCGAGTACGTCCACGAGAACAGCGCGTACAGCTCATGAGCGGCCCCGGAACGACACGCGAACCGGCCCTCGCCGACCTGCCCTGGCTGGAGGAACTCCAGGGCCGCACGGTCGTCGTCAAGTTCGGCGGCAACGCCATGGTGGACCCGGCGCTGCACCGCACGTTCGCGCAGGACGTCGTGGAGCTGTGGCACGCGGGGCTGCGCCCGGTCGTGGTGCACGGCGGTGGACCGCAGATCAGCGCCATGCTCGACCGCCTCGACCTGGAGGTCCGCTTCGAGGCGGGCCTGCGGGTCACCACACCGGAGACCATGGACGTGGTCCGGATGGTGCTGACGGGTCGGGTCCAGCGGGAACTCGTCGGCGCGCTCAACGCCCACGGCCCCTTCGCCGTGGGGCTGTCGGGCGAGGACGCGCACACCATGACCGCCGTCCGGCGCCCCGCGTTCGTGGACGGCCGGCCGGTGGACATCGGTCTGGTCGGAGAGGTCGTGGCCGTGGAGCCCAGCACGGTCCGCACCCTGCTTGACGAGGGCCGCATCCCCGTGATCTCGCCGATCGCCCGCGGTGCGGACGGGGAGGTCTACAACGTCAACGCCGACCTCGCGGCGTCCGCGCTGGCCGCGGCCCTCGGCGCGGAACGGCTGGTGGTGCTGACCGACGTCGAGGGGCTGTACGCGGACTGGCCGCGCAGCACCGAGGTCATCCCCCGTCTGACGGCCGGTGAGCTGGAAGCACTGCTGCCGGGCCTGGCCAGTGGCATGCTCCCGAAGATGGAGGGCTGTCTGCGGGCGGTACGCGCGGGTGTCGGCAGGGCCCAGGTCATCGACGGCCGGGCACCGCACGCGCTGCTGCGCGGCGTCTTCGCCGCGGACGGCCCGGGCACCACCGTGGTCCCCGACCCGGCCCCGGAGCCGGGCGGTTCCCCGGGCACGGAGCCCGGCGCCGAGCCGGAGGAGGTCGTCGCGTGACCGCCGCTCAGAACGTACCGACGCTCACGGACCGCTGGCGCGCGGCCGTGATGGACACCTACGGCACTCCCCCGCTGGCCCTGGTCCGCGGTGAGGGCAGCACGGTGTGGGACGAGTCGGGGCGCCCGTACACCGACTTCACCGGCGGAATCGCGGTCAACACCCTGGGCCACGCCCACCCCACCGTGGTCCGTGCCGTCCGCGACCAGATCACCCGCCTCGGCCATGTGTCGAACCTCTTCGTCTCCGAGCCGCCCGTCGCGCTGGCCGAGCGGCTGTTGAGCCTGCTGGACCGGCCGGGTGGGTCCTCCCGCGCCCCGGGGCGCGGGGGGAGGGTCTTCTTCGCCAACTCGGGCACGGAGGCGGTCGAGGCCGCCTTCAAGATCGCCCGACGGACGGGGCGTCCGCATCTGGTCGCCGCGCAGGGCGGGTTCCACGGGCGCACCATGGGGGCGCTGGCCCTCACCGGTCAGCCGGCCAAGCGCGATCCCTTCCTGCCGCTGCCCGGGCCGGTCACGCACGTCCCTTACGGGGACGTGTCGGCGCTGCGCGCCGCCGTCACGGAGGAGACCGCGGCGGTCGTCCTCGAACCCGTCCAGGGCGAGGCGGGAGTGGTCCCGGCGCCCGACGGATATCTGCGCGCCGCCCGGGAGATCACCCGGGCGGCCGGCGCCCTGCTGGTGCTGGACGAGGTGCAGACCGGCATCGGCCGGACCGGACACTGGTTCGCGCACCAGGCCGCCGACGGTGTGGACCCCGATGTGATGACCCTCGCCAAGGGCCTGGGCGGCGGACTTCCCATCGGCGCCACGGTGGCCCTCGGCCCGGCGGCCGAGCTGCTGGGCCCAGGACAGCACGGCTCCACGTTCGGCGGCAATCCGGTCGCGTGCGCGGCCGGCCTCGCCGTTCTGGAGACCATCGAGGCCGAGGGGCTGCTCGCGCGGGTCGTGCGGGTGGGCGGGCGACTGCGCCGGGGAATCGAGACGCTGGAGCACCCCCGGGTCGCGGAGGTGCGGGGCGCGGGCCTCCTCCTGGGCGTCGTGCTCACCGAGCCGGTCGCCGCGCGTGTCCAGGGGGCGGCGCAGGACGCCGGGTTCCTGGTCAACGCGGCGGGCCCGGCGACCGTGCGGCTGGCACCGGCCCTGACGGTGACGGAGCGTCAGGTCGATGCGCTGGTCGAGGCGTTGCCGAAGATCCTCGACGCCTGAGGCCGCACGCGGTCACGACACGAAACGAAGGGCGGGCCCCGGAGCCGTGGCGGTTCCAGGGCCCGCCCTTCGTTTCCGCCCGCCCCCGCCTCACACGGCGCGGGCCAGAACCCGCGCGTTGCGGCGGGGGTCCAGGGAGCGGGCCCAGGCCGCCGGCGCCAGGCCGGGGCAGACCGGCGCGAACCCGTTGCGGAGGAAGAGACGACCGCTGCCGGTCGTCGCCGTGAACAGGGTGCGCAGTGCCTGCTTCCGGGCCGTGGCCAGCGCGGCGTGCAGCAGGCGGGCCCCCATGCCGCAGCCCTGCCGGTCCCCCGCGACACAGAAGTTGTAGAGGACTCCGGCGGCGGGTCGGCCCGCCGGTGCGTCGGCGGGGTGGACGCTCAGCCCGAGACATCCTTCGAGGGTCCCGTCGGGGGCCTCCGCGACCAGGAAGTCGCCCGCCCCGGAGGCGTAGTGGGCCCGCGGGCGCTCACGCAGCGCTCCCGTGCGCACGAACGGCCGGGAGAGGGCGGCGAGTGCGGCGGCGTCGCCGGGCCGGGCCGGCCGGACCGAGAACGCGGGGTGGACGGGCGGGTGGAGCGCGGCGGGGCGCGGCAGGGCCGTGATCAAGGCTTTCCTTCCTCGGTTCCACCGTGCGCGAAGGAGGTCGGATCGCCGCGTTACCCCGGTGAAACACGTGAGCTTAGGCTAGCCTCACCTAACTGGATTGACCAAGTCGGGCCTGCGTACGCGCTGTTCGCCCGCGCCGCCCGGTCAGACCTTCCGGCCCTCCGCCGCGTCGCGGCCGTCCACGAAGGTCGCGACGACCTCGATGTCGCCGATGCGCGAGGTGTCGACGCTCCGCGGATCGTCACCCAGGACCACCAGGTCGGCGCGCTTTCCGGGGCTGAGGGTGCCCGCGCTCTCGTCCCACCGGCAGGCGTACGCGCCGGCGACCGTGTAGGCCCGCAGGGCCTCGTCGACGGTGATGCCCTCGTCCGGGCCGACCAGCCGTCCGGAAGTGGAGGCACGCTCGACCATGAACTGGACGGCCCGCAGCGGCGATCCGTCCGTGACGGGCCGGTCCGAGCTGCCGACGAGCGTGACGCCGTGGTCGAGGAAGCCCCGGCCCCGGTACATCCAGGGGGCTCGCTCCTCGCCCATGACGGCCGCGTAGTCGTCGCCGAAGTAGCGGAGGAAATTGGGCTGGACGACCGCGCTGACGCCCAGGCGGGCGAAGCGCGGGAGCTGGTCGGGGCGGATCAGGCCCGCGTGCTCGATGCGGTGCCGCGCGTCCGGCCGGGGCCGCACGCGCTGCGCCCGTTCCAGGGCGTCCAGGGCGAGGTCGGCGGCGCGGTCGCCGATGGCGTGGACGGCGAGCTGCCAGCCGGCCAGGTGCCCGTCCACGATGAGGTCGGTGAGGCGACCGGGATCGTCCTGGAGCTGCCCGGTGTGGGTCATGCCCTCGTACGGGGAGGTGAGCGCGGCGGTGCGGGCCATCATGCCGCCGTCGGTGTAGATCTTCAGCGCGCCCAGGGAGAGCCAGTCGTCGCCGAAGCCGCTGCGCAGGCCCAGGTCCAGGGCGCGCGGTATCCCGTCGCCGCGGTGCGCGGAGACGGGCCGGAGCGTGTCGCCGGCCGCCATGAGCTGGACGCGCAGGGGCAGTCGGCCCTGGTCCCGCAGCATCTGGTAGGCGCCGAGCTCCACCGGGCTGTGGCCCAGCAGGCCGCCGCCGATACCCGCCTCGGCGACGGCGGTCACGCCTTCCGAGAGACAGACACGGCCGGCGTGCTCGATCGCGTCGGCGAGTTCCTCCTGAGAGTACGGCAGCCGCAACCGGCGGGCCGCGCTCATGGCGCTCTCCGCCAGGAAGCCGTTCTCGTGCGGGATGCCGGCCGGAAGCAGTTCAAGGACCGCGCTGTTGACGACACAGCCGTGTCCGGAGTCGTGCATCAGCAGGATCTTGCGTCCCTGGCCGACCCGGTCCAGTTCGGCGGCCGTCAGATGCCGTCCGAGGGCCCGTTGGTCGTACCCCATGACATCGACCCAGCCGCCGGGTTCCCCCCTGCGGGCGACGGCGTCCGCCACGACCGTGAGCACGTCCTCGACACGCTCGCACGGTGCGATGCTCGGGGTGCTCGCCTTCAGACCCGTCCACGCCATGTGGACGTGGCTGTCGATGAACCCGGGCAGCACGGTGGCCCCCTGGAGGTCGACGACCTCGCGTGCCTGCAGGGACGTCACGGCCTCGTCCAGGCCCACGACGCGGCCCCGCCAGATGCCGAGGTCGTGGGCCACCGGGTGGTCCGGATCCATGGTGAGAATGCGCGCGTTGGTGATTCTCGTGCACAGCATCACGGGCAGTCCGTCCTCAGGAGGTTTCGGCGAGCACGGCGTCGCCGGGTCCGGTGCCCCGTGTGCCGGGCGCGCCGGCCTCCGCCTCGTACCGCCTGGGCGCGGCGGGCACCATCAGCGGCGTGCCCGTCTCGGGATCGTCGATGATCCGGCAGGGCAGTCCGAACACGTCCTCGACGAGCTCGGCGGTCATGACGGTGGCCGGGTCGCCCTGGGCGGCGATGACACCGCCGGGCCGCATCACGATCAGGTGCGTGGCATAGCGGCACGCCTGGTTGAGGTCGTGGAGGACCGCGACGACCGTGTGCCCCTTGCGGGCGTGCAGGTCGGCGCACAGGTCCAGCACCTCGACCTGGTGGGCGATGTCGAGATAGGTGGTGGGCTCGTCCAGCAGCAGGATGGACGTCTGCTGCGCCAGCACCATCGAGAGCCAGACGCGCTGCCGCTGGCCGCCGCTGAGATCGTCCACGGGCCGGTCGGCGAGTTCCAGCACTCCGGTCTGCCGCATCGCCTCCACCACGGCCGCCTCGTCCTCCGCCGACCACTGCTTCAGCAGCCGCTGGTGCGGGAACCGGCCCCGCGCCACGAGGTCGCCGACCGTGATGCCACCGGGCGCGCTCGACGACTGCGGCAGCAGACCGAGGCGGCGGGCCACCTCGCGCGACCGGTACGACGCGATCGCCGCGCCGTCGAGGTACACCTGCCCGGCCCTGGGCCTGAGCATCCGGGCCAGCGCCGTCAGCAGCGTCGACTTGCCGCACGCGTTCGGGCCGATGATCACCGTGAAGGAGTGGTCGGGGATGTCGACGCTCAGGGACGAGGCCACCGTCCGCTGGTCGTAGCAGAGGGTGAGGTCCTCGGCGCGCAGGCGGGGCTGCGGGGAGTTCGTTCCAGTCATGCGCTGCTCTTTCTCGACTCGGTGATCAGCAGCCAGATGAGGTAGAGCCCGCCGATGGCGCCCGTCGCCGTGCCCACCGGAAGGAGCGCGGGCGCGAAGACCCGCTGGACGACGAGGTCGCTCAGGACGAGCAGGACGGCACCCATGAGGGCGGACGACAACAGCGCCGGCCCGGACGAGCGGGTGAGCCGCCGCACCACTTGGGGCGCCGCGAGGGCGATGAACCAGATCGGGCCGGTCACCGCGGTGGCGAACGCCGCCAGAGCCACACTGATCACGAGAAGGGCCGTGCGCGTACGGGCCACGTTGACGCCGAGCCCCATGGCAGTGGTGTCGCCCATCTCCACCATGGCGAGACGGCGGGAGAGGAAGAGGGCCGGGGGCAGCAGGACGGCCACGGCGAGGCCGATGGCGTTGGCGTGCATCCACATCCGGTTCCCGAGACTGCCGATCAGCCAGGCCTGGGCCTCCAGCGCCTCCTGGAAGGTCGCGCGTGTGATCAGGTACGAGTTGACGGCGAGCAGCAGGGCGCTGACCCCGACACCGATGACGACCAGCCGGAACCCCTGCAACCCCCGGCCGATCATCAGGAGATGCACGGCGAAGGCCGTCGCCAGGCCGCCGACCAGCGCCCCGAACGCGATCTGGGTCATGCTGCCGTGCAGCAGGATGATCACGACGAGCGCGCCCACGGCCGAGCCATTGGTGAAGCCGATGATGTCAGGGCTGCCGAGGGAGTTACGAGTGAGGCTCTGCAGGATCGCCCCGCTCACGGCCAGGGCCGCGCCGACGAACACCGCGGTCAGGATGCGGGGCATGCGCAGGGTGTTCACGACGAAGTCGGCGGCTCCCGAACCGTTGCCGGTCAGCGCCTGCAGCACCTCCTCCACGGACAGCGGGAAGTCGCCCGTCGTCAGGGTGATTCCGGTGACCAGAACGAGCGCGGCGAACAGCAGCACGGTCACGGCGACGGTGCGGCCCCGCACACGCAGGGAGATGCCACCCGCTCCGGTGCGGATGACCCGGCCGCTGATGACCCGGGGGGGCTGGGTGTCCACGGGGCCGGGTACGGAGGCCTTCGCCTCCCGAACGGCACTCACAGCGCCTCCTTGTTCGCTTCTCCGCCCACGAGGCGCGGGGGTACGGGGCCGGGGCACGTCCACGGGCCGGCCGCCTCGCGTGCGTCGCTCACAGCATGACCAGCTTTCGACGGCGGCACAGCGCGATGAACAGGGGTGCGCCGATGAACGCGGTGACGATGCCGACCTGTACCTCGCCCGGGGCGCCGAGCACACGGCCGAGGACGTCCGACCCGACGAGCAGGACGGGTGACAGGAGCATCGAGTACGCGAACACCCAGCGCTGGTCCGGTCCCACCACGAACCGGGCGATGTGGGGAACGGCCAGGCCCACGAAGCTGATCGGCCCGGCCGCGGCGGTCGCGGCGCCGCACAGCAGCATCACGGCGAGCGCGGCCAGCACCCGGGTGCGCCCGACGTTCACACCCAGGGCACGCCCCACCTGGTCGCCCATGGCAAGGGCGTTGAGGGACGGGGCCAGTGCGAGCGCGACGACCAGGCCGACGGCGACGAACGGCAGGATCAGCAGGACGATGTCGTAGTACCGGCCCGCGAGCGATCCGACCGTCCAGAAGCGGAACTGGTCGAACGCCTCCGGATCGAACAGCAGGACCCCCCAGTTGAAGGCGTACAGCACGGCGGTCACCGCCGCGCCCGCCACGACCAGCCGGTCGGGGGTGGCCAGTTTCCGTCCGGAGGAGCCGAGGAGGTAGACGCCGACGGACGCGGCGGCCGCGCCGGCGAGCGCGAACCACACATAGCCGAGGGGCGTGGCCACACCGACGAAGGCGATCGCCACGACGACGCCCGCGGAGGCGCCCAGGTTCACCCCGAGCAGCCCGGGGTCGGCGAGCGGATTGCGCGTCAGGGCCTGCATCAGGGCACCCGACAGCCCGAGCGCAACTCCGACGAGGAGGCCGAGGAGGGTGCGGGGGATGCGGTATTCGTGGACGATGACGGAGGCTTCCGAGCCGTCGGGCCGCCACAGCAGGTCCCATGTCGAGGCGAAGGGGATCCCTCTGGTGCCCACCCAGACACTGAGCAGCGAGACGAGGACCAGTGCGCCGAGCGTCAGGACAAGTCCGAGACCACGCAGGGCCACGCCGGCCGGGCGCGCCGTGGGCACGACGGGTTCGGCGGGACCATCGGTCTCGTTTCCGGACGCCGCCTGGGCTTCGACGGACAACGACCACTCCCCCTGGCGGCGGTTCGCGCACCTCACGTACGCGAGGCGTGAAACTGGATGCGCTGCGAGCGGCATGACACGATGAGCGCCGCAACTTAGGTGAGCCTAACCGTACAGGCGCGGCGGGTCAACGCGGGCGCGCATGCGGCCTCTTCAGCCGCGCTCCGGAACCCGGCGCAACCCCGCGCGGACCCTTGGCATCGACCGTGATTAAGGTAGCCTTACCTAACCACCCACCCTGTCTTGTGGAGGCTCCGCATGCCCGCTGGAGGACCAACGGGAGGCCACGTCCTCCGGAGAGCGCTCGGCGATCAGCGCCGCCGTGTCGGTGGAGCGTCGCTCCTCGCCATGGCCCACCAGGCGTGCGAAGCGCTGGTCCCCGTCGTCATCGGCCTGGTGATCGACGAGGCGGTGGCGACCGGTTCCTCCGGTGCGCTCCTGCGCTGGCTGCTGGTGCTCGCCGTGCTCTTCCTCGTGCTGTCCACGTGCTACCGGATCTCCGCACGGCTCACCGAAGGGGCGGGCGAGAGTGCCGCGCACCGGATCCGGCAGGACCTCGCCGCCAGGGTGCTCGACCCGCGCGGCGGAGCCGACTCCGGCCGGCTGCCCGGCGCGCTGACCGCCGTCGCGACCGGTGACGCCCGGCGGGTCGGCTCGGTCGCCTCCGCACTGCCCTACGCACTGTCCGCGGTCACCGGCCTGGCCATCAGCGCCGTGGCCCTGCTCCGCACCTCCGTGCCGCTCGGCCTGCTCGTCCTCCTCGGTGTCCCGCCCCTGTTGTGGATCGGCCACCTCATCAGCCGCCCGCTCGAACGGCGCAGCGAGGCCGAGCAGGAGCACGCCGCCCACGCCTCCGGAGTCGCCGCGGACCTGGTCGCCGGACTGCGCGTCCTGAAGGGCATCGGCGCCGAACCGGCGGCGGTCGCCCGCTACCGGGGGACGAGCCGGAGCTCGCTGGCCGCGGCCCTGCGGGCGGCCACCAGCCGGGCCTGGCACGACGGCGCGATCCTCGCCCTCACCGGCATCTTCATCGCGGTCATCGGACTGGTCGGCGCCCATCTCGCGATGCGCGGCACGATCAGCGTGGGTGAACTGGTGGCGGCGGTCGGCCTCGCCCAGTACCTCCTCGGCCCCTTCCAGCTCCTGACCTACGTCAACGGGGAGTTCGCGCAGGCCCGCGCGTCGGCCGACCGGATCGCCGAGGTCCTCGCCTCACCCCCCGCCGTCACGGCCGGGACGGCCGCGCTCCCCGAGCCGGTCGCCGGACGGCTGCGGCTGCGGGGCGTCACCCACGGCGCGCTGCGCGGCGTCGACCTCGACATCGCCGCCGGCAGTGTGGTCGGCGTGGTCGCCAGGGACCCGGCCGCAGCGGGCGACCTGCTGCTCTGCCTGGGACGCGAACTCGACCCCGCCGAAGGCACCGTCGAGCTCGACGGCGTACCACTGACCGACCTCGACCCCGGCGACGCCCGCCGCGCGATCCTGGTCGCCCACCACGACGCCGACCTGTTCGAGGACAGCCTCCTCGCCAACGTACGGGCCGGGGCGGACGCCGGCACGGCGGACGTGGGCCCGGCCCTGGCCGCCTCGGCGGCGGACGACGTGGCCCAGGCCCTCCCCGACGGCGTGGACACCGTCCTCACCGAACGCGGCCGCTCGCTCTCCGGTGGCCAGCGCCAGCGGGTGGCCCTCGCCCGCGCCCTGGCCGCCGACCCGCCCGTGCTGGTCGTCCACGACCCGACCACGGCCGTCGACACCGTCACCGAGGCCCGGATCGCCTCCCGTCTGCGGGATCTGCGCCGTGGCCGCACCACGGTTCTGGTCACCACCAGCCCCGCCCTGCTCGCCGGAACCGATGTCGTGGTGATGCTCGACGACGGCGCGGTGGCCGCCGAGGGCAGCCACCCGGAGCTGGTCGCCGCCCACGAGGCGTACCGCTCGGCGGTGCTGGCATGACGACCGCGCGGAACACGGACACCCAGACCACGGACGTCCGGAACACGGGCACCCAGGACACGGACCCACCCCACCCGGACGCGAAGGACGAAGGACGGACGATGAGCGGACCCGGCACGCCCGAACGCGAGCTCCTGCCCACCGCCACCGGCGCCCAGACCTTCTCCGTCGTCCGCGGACTGCTGCGCCGTCACAGGCTCCTGGCGGTGGGCGCGGCATCCGTGCTGGTCGCCGGCACCGGCATCGGCCTGCTGACCGCGCCGCTGCTCGGACGCATCGTGGACCTGGTCGTGGACCGCCGTGGCGCGGCCGCGCTGACCCTCCCGATGGCGCTGCTGCTCACGGTCGCCGTGGCCAGGGGCGTCGCGACCGCGATCGGCAAGGCGCTCGTCGCCCGGCTCGGCGAGACGATCCTCGCCGACCTCAGGGAACGGTTCATCGCTCGGGCGCTGCGGCTGCCGCTCGACCGGGTCGAGCAGGCCGGCTCCGGCGACCTGACCTCGCGGGTGACGGGCGACGTCACCCTGATCGCACGCGCGGTACGGCAGGCGCTGCCCGAGTTCGCGAGCGCGTTCCTGACCATCGCCCTGACCCTGGTCGGTCTCACCGCCCTGGACTGGCGCTTCCTGATCGCCGTGCTGATCGCCGTACCGATCCACATCCTCACCGTGCGCTGGTACATCCCGCGCGCCGCGCAGATCTACGCCGCGCACCGGGTGGCGACCGGCGCCCTCCAGCACCAGTTGCTCGACAGCGTCGGCGGAGTCCGTACCGTGCGGGCGTTCCGCCTGACCGACCGGCACGCCGGCCTGCTGGAGCAGCGGTCGCGGGCGGCCGTCGACCTGGCGGCCCGGGGCATGCGTCTGGTCTCCGGCTTCTTCTCGCGGCTCAACGCCGCCGAGTTCGTCGGCATGGCCTCGATCCTCGTCACCGGGTTCCTCCTGGTCGACCGGGGCGCGGTGAGCGTGGGTACGGCGACCGCGGCCGCGCTCTACTTCCACGGCCTGTTCAACCCGATCAACGCCGCGCTCTTCCTCATCGACGACGCCCAGTCGGCGGGGGCGAGCCTGGCCCGCCTGGTCGGGGTGTCGAGCCTGCCGGCCGAGCGGCAGCCCGAGGGGCAGCCGCCCACGCCGGTCGACGGCTCCGTCAAGGTGACCGGACTCGGCCACGCCTATGTGGACGGCCATCCGGTGCTGCGCGAAGTGGACCTGGACGTACGGTCCGGGGGGCGCGTCGCCCTGGTCGGCGCCAGCGGCGCGGGAAAGACCACCCTGGCGAAGCTGATCGCGGGCGTCCACGACCCGGTGGACGGCACCATCTCGCTGGGCGGCGTCGACACCCGGGAGCTCGGCCCCACCGGGGTCCGGCGGGCCGTCACCCTGATCAGCCAGGAAGTCCATGTCTTCGCCGGGCCCCTGGCGGACGACCTGCGGCTGGCCCGGCCGGAGGCGACGGACGAGGAGCTGCGCACGGCGCTGGCACGGGTGGACGCCCTCGAATGGGTCGACGCGCTGCCCGACGGTCTGTCCACGGTCGTGGGCGAGGGCGGACACCGGCTCACGGTGACCCAGGCCCAGCACCTGGCGCTGGCGCGTCTCGTGCTCACCGATCCCCCCATCGCCATCCTCGACGAAGCCACCGCCGACGCCGGCAGCGCGGGCGCCCGCGTCCTGGAGACCGCCGCCCTGCGTGCGCTGGAGGGCCGTACGGGGCTGATGGTCGCCCACCGGCTCCCGCAGGCGGCCACGGCGGACCGTGTCGTCGTCCTCGATCAGGGTCGTGTCGTCGAGACCGGCACCCACGACGAACTGGTCGCGGCGGGCGGGCGCTACGCCGAACTGTGGTCGGCGTGGTCCGACAGCCGCCGGGAGCCGGCGGTGCCCGCCTAGGACGTGTTTCGAAAGGGAAACACGCCCGAGCACCGGTTCCCGCGGAACGGGCCCCCGCCTTTTGGGCGGGGGCCCTTCGCGTACCCCTGCGGCCGGGCGCGGGGCCGGAACGGGGCAGCGGCAGCGGCAGCGGCAGCGGCAGCGGCAGCGGCAGCGGGCTACCGGCACGCGTACTCGAGGGGTACGCGTGCCGGTAGCCGGAGGCCAATGCGGGGCCCGACGGCGGCCCGGCGGGCGGTGGGAGGGCGGCACGGGCCCTGGCACGAGACCGTGTCGGGCGATGGGGTGTCCCCTGCTCGGGCGAAGCCGAGAGCCCGGGGTAACGGGTGGCAGGACCGGACACCGGGCCGCGGACGAGAAACCGGCCCCGGCATCCGGCCGCGCCGCGTTGGCCCTGGCTGCGGCCCCGGCCGCGGTCCCGGCCCGGCGCTCCGGCACCGTGCTCCTGCCCTGTGGCAGTCGCCGCGCCCAAGTGCCGGCGCCACCGGGGTGACACTCCCCCGGTGAGCCCGCACGCCGAGACGCCGCCGCCCGTGGAGAGAAACTCTCCACGGGCGGCGGCGTGTTCGGTCCGGGCGTCAGCCCTGCTGGGCCACCAGGCTCGCGGGGCGCAGGTCCGTCCAGTTGGACTCGACGTACGCCAGGCACGCCTCCCGCGTGTCCTCACCGAAGACGGTGCGCCACCCCGCCGGCACATCCGCGAAGGACGGCCACAGCGAGTGCTGGTTCTCCTCGTTGGCCAGGACCAGGAAGCGGCCCTGCGGGTCCTCGAACGGGTTGGTGGTCATGCGGTGTCACTCCTTGTCGACGATGCGGTCATGGTGGTGAACAGCTCCGACAGCGGCTGCTCCGGGTCGGCCGCCACGGTGCGCAGCAGCCTCTGAAGTTCGTCGGCGAGCCGCCGCGCCTTGGCGGTGCCGAGCAGATCGGTCGCGTGGATCAGCCCGCAGTGGACGGGGCCTTCGCCACGCGGCTCGTAGAAGCTGAGGGTCAGCCGCGCACGCGTCGAGCCGGTCGGAACGGCGTCGAGGGAGCCGACGCCGCCCTCGAGCTGGTCCAGGTCCGCCTGCTCATGGTGGATCACCATGACCTGCGGGCCCTCCGGGGGCAGGCCGGTCGCCCGGACCACCTCGTCGAACGGCACTTCCTGGCGGTCCAGTGCGCTGAGCGTGGTCTCGCGAACGCGGGACAGCAGCTCCGCGAACGTCGGGTCCCCCGCCGTGTCGGTGCGCAGCACGACCGTGTTGAAGAAGCAGCCCACCAGGTCGGCCAGCTGGTCGTCCGTGCGGCCGGCGACCATCGTACCGATGGGCAGGTCGGTGCCGGCGCCGTGGGCGGTGAGCAGCGCCGCCAGGGCGGAGTGCAACACCATGAACATGCTGGTTCCGGTCGTCCGGGCCAGTTCGTCCACGGCCGCGTGCAGCGCCTCGTCCAGGACGAAGCCGACGTGGTCGGCGCCGCCGGCGGACGCATGCGAGCCGTCCGCGGGGAGCGCCAGTTCGGCCGGTACGTCCTTCAGCGTCTCGCGCCAGTAGGCGAGCTGGCGCCCGCCCCGGCTGTCCGGGTCGTCCACGTCGCCCAGGACGTCGTGGGCCCACCGGGTGTAGTCCGCGTACGAGACCGGCAGCGGCTCCCACTCGGGCGCCCGGCCTTCCGTACGGGCCGTGTAGGCCGCGGTGAGGTCGCGGAAGAGGGGCACGACGGACCATTCGTCGACCGTCAGGTAGTGCATGGTCAGCAGCAGCGCCTGGCTCCCCGAGGGCTCCGTGAGCAGGTGCGCCCCGAGCGGGACCGCGCGGTCCGGCTCCGGTGCTCCGGCGGCCAGTTCAGCCAGGCGGGCCTCCAGTTCCGGGCACTCCTCGCGGGTCAGGGCCGGCGGCTCGACGGCCCGCTGGTACACGGCCCCGTCCCGTTCCGTGAACGCCGTCCGCAGCGGCTCGTGGCGTGCCGCCACATCGGCGAGCGCGGCCGTCAGGGCCGCGGCGTCCAGGCCGCCGGGCGAGCGCAGCACGAGCGCGTGGTCGAAGCGCGGGGTACGGCGGAGGGCGTCCCACTGCCAGCGCTGGACCGGTGCGACCGGGAGCGTTTCCCCGTGGCCTTCCGCCGGGCGGAGGGCGGGACGGGCCGTGGCCGCGCCCTTCAGCTTGCCCTCGATGCCGGCGACCGTCAGCGCGTCGAAGACGTCCCGGATGCTCAGCTCGACGCCGAACTCGGCACGGATACGGCCCAGGAGCCGCATCGAGGCCATGGAGTGGCCGCCGAGGGCGAAGAAGTTGTCGTGGACGCCGACCTTCTCCAGCTTGAGGATCTCGCAGAACAGTTCGGCGAGCCTGGCCTGCGTCGCGGTCGCCGGGCGCGCGTCACCGGTCATGGCCGCCCAGTCCGGCGCGGGCAGTGCCTTGCGGTCGAGCTTGCCGTTGGGGGTCAGCGGCAGCGGGCCGTCCAGCGGGACGACGAGCGCCGGGACCATGTACTCGGGCAGGGCGCCCGCCACATGGGCACGCAGCTCCTGCGGCGCCGTTTCCCCGGCCTCTCCGGCCTCCAGTACCGCGTAGCCGATCAGGCGGACGATGTCGCCGTCGCGGTCCGGCACCACGGCGGCCTGGGCCACCGACGGGTGCGAGGTCAGCGCCGCCTCGATCTCGCCCAGCTCGATGCGGAAGCCGCGCACCTTCACCTGGGTGTCGACACGGCCGAGGAAGTCGACGTTGCCGTCCGCGCGCCAGCGGGCGCGGTCACCGGTGCGGTACATCCGGCTGCCGGGCGGGCCGTACGGGTCGGCGACGAACCGCTCCGAGGTCAGCCCGGCCTTGCCGAGGTAGCCGCGCGCGAGGCCGCGTCCGGAGACGTACAGCTCGCCCGCGACGCCCGGCGGAACCGGCCGCAGGTGCTCGTCGAGCACGTAGCAGCGGGTGTTGGGGTCGGGGCGGCCGATCGGCACCCGGCCGGAGGGGCGGCCCCCGTGCTCACGCGCGGGCCACAGGGTGGAGTTGACCGTCGCCTCGGTGAGCCCGTAGGCGCAGATCAGGTCGGCCGTGGCGCCGAAGCGCTCGAAGAGGTCCGGCGGCACGGTCTCCGTACCGACCAGGACGGTCGACCCTTCGGGCAGCCGGCAGCCGGGCGGCAGCGCGGACACCAGGGACGGCGGCAGGATCATGTGCGTGATCCGCTGGTCGGCGAGGAAGTCGGTGAGCGCGGGGCCCGCGACCCGGGCCTCGTCCGTGATGAGGACGAGCCGTCCGCCGTGGCAGAGCGCCATGGACAGTTCGAAGGCGAAGACGTCGAAGCCGATGGACGCGAACTGCAGGACCCGGCTGTCGCGCTCCAGGCCCATCCGGTCGACCGCGGTGGCGAGCAGGCTGGCTATGCCCTCGTGGGACACGACCACGCCCTTGGGGCGGCCCGTCGAACCGGAGGTGTAGATGACGTAGGCGGCCTGGTTCAGGCCGACCGGCTCGCCGCCCGGCGGGGTGTCCGGCAGGGCGTCCAGCTCGCCGGCCGTGTCGGGAGCGTCGAGCAGCACCGCCGCCACGCCCGCGACCTCGGGGATCTTGCCCGCGACCGGCTCGGTGCCGACCACGAGGGCCGCCCGGGAGTCCTCGATCATGTACGTGAGGCGGTCGGCCGGGTGGACCAGGTCGAGCGGCAGGAACGCCGCGCCGAGCTTCATCACCGCCAGCACGGTGGCGACCATGTCGACCGAGCGGGGCACGGCCACGCCGACCACGCTCTCGGTGCCCGCACCGCGTGCGGCGAGCAGCCGGGCGATGCGGTTGGCGCGGGCGTCCAGCTGCGCGTAGGTCACCGAGCGGGAGCGGTCGACGACCGCGACCGCGTCGGGGCGCTCGGCGAGCCGCCGCGCGAACAGGGCCGGGAAGGACTCCTCGTCGACCTCGCGGGCCGTGGCGTTGAAGCCCTCCAGGACCAGTCGGCGCTCGTCGTCGGCGAGGATCTCCGCCTGCGAGACGGGCCGTTCGGGTGCGGCGACCAGGGCCGCGACGAGCGTCCGGAGACGGTCACCGAGGCGCTCGGCGGTCTCCTGGTCGAACAGCTCCGTGGCGAACTCCAGGCGGCAGCCCAGGGAGCCCGTGCCGCCGTCGGCGGGGGTGTGCTCGGTGAAGCTGAAGACCAGGTCGAACTTGGCCGAGCGGACCCGGAACGGCACGTAGTCGGCGTGCAGGCCGGGCAGTTCCAGTCCGTCACCCGTGCGGGCGTGATAGCCGACCATCACCTGGAACAGCGGGTTCCGGGACAGCGACCGGGTCGGGTTGAGCTTCTCCACGACCGACTCGAACGGCACGTCCGCGTGCGAGAACGCCGCGAGGTCCGTCTCCCGGACCCGGCCGAGGAGCTCCGTGAAGCTCGGGTCGCCTGTCAGGTCGGTGCGCAGCACCAGGGTGTTGACGAAGAAGCCGACCAGGTCGTCCAGCGCTTCGTCGCCGCGTCCCGCGATGGGCGAGCCGAGGGGGATGTCCGTGCCGGCGCCCATGCGGTGCAGCAGGGCGGCCACGGCGGCGTGCACCACCATGAACATGCTGGCACCGGTCTCGCGGGCGAGCCGCTTCAGGCCTTCGTGGACGTCGGCGTCGAACGCGATGTCCAGTTCGGCGCCGGTGAAGGCCGGCCGCGCCGGGCGCGGCCGGTCGGTGGGCAGCTCCAGTTCCTCGGGGGCGCCGTCCAGCGTCGTGCGCCAGTACTCCAGTTGCCGGGCGGCCAGGCTGTCCGCGTCGGCCGGGTCGCCGAGGAGGCGCTGCTGCCACAGGGCGTAGTCGGCGTACTGGACCGGCAGCGGCTCGAAGTCGGGTGCCGAACCGGCGACGCGGGCCGCGTAGGCGGTGGCCAGGTCGCGGAGGAACGGGCGGTCCGACCACTCGTCGGTGGTGATGTGGTGCAGCAGCAGGACGACGACGTGGTCCTCGGGTGCCAGCTCCACGACGGTGGCCCGCACGGGCAGTTCGGCGGCGAGGTCGAAGGGCCGGTTGATGGCCGCGTCGACGATGCCGGGCAGCTCGGCCTCGGTGGCGCGCAGCCTTTCCACCACGGGCCGCGCCTCGTCGGCGGGCAGCACCCGCTGGAACGCCTGGCCGTCGCGCTCCTGGAACACCGTGCGCAGGGCCTCGTGGCGGGCCGTGACATCGGCCAGCGCCGCGCCCCACGCCTCGGTGTCGAGGGCCCCGCGCAACCGCATGACCAGCGGGAAGTTGTAGGCGGCCGAGGTGCACTCGATCTGCTGGATGACCCACAGACGCTGCTGGGCGTGGGACAGCGGCAGCTCGGCGGGCCGCTCACCGGCGGTCAGCGCCGGGCGGGCGGCCCCGCCGGAGCGGGACGCGCGCTCGACCAGCTCGGCCACGGTGGGCGCCTCGAACAGGTCACGGATGGCCAGTTCGGTGTCGAGCGCGGTACGGGCCCGGCTGACGAGGCGGGTGGCCAGCAGCGAGTGGCCGCCCAGCTCGAAGAAGTCGCTGTCGATGCCGACACTGCCCTCGGGCAGGCCGAGCACCTCCGCGAAGAGCGCGCAGAGCGTCTCCTCCTGCGGTGTGCGCGGCGTACGGCTGGTGCCCGTACCGGCGAAGTCCGGGGCGGGCAGCGCCCTGACGTCCAGCTTGCCGTTGACGGTCAGCGGCAGGGTGTCCACGGCGACGAGCGCGGAGGGGACCATGTAGTCGGGCAGCCCGGTCTTCAGGTGGTCGCGCAGCCGCTGGAGCAGGTCCTCGCCGGCCTCCGTGCCGGCCTCCGGCGCGAAGTAGCCGACCAGGCGCTTCGTCCCGGTGCTCTCGTTCACGACGACCGCCGCGTGGGCGACCTCGGGGTGCGAGGACAGGGCCGTGGAGATCTCGCCCAGTTCGATGCGGTAGCCGCGGATCTTCACCTGGTCGTCGGTGCGGCCGAGGAAGTCCAGGAGCCCGTCCGGCCGCTGCCGCACGAGGTCGCCCGTGCGGTACATCCGCTCTCCCGGCTCGCCGAAGGGGTCCGCGACGAAGCGCTCGGCGCTCAGTCCGGGGCGGTCGTGGTAGCCGCGGGCCAGGCCGGTGCCGGCGATGTACAGCTCGCCGGGGCAGCCCGGCGGCACCGGTCGCAGCATGGCGTCCAGGACGTAGGCGCGGGTGTTGCGGATGGGCATGCCGACCGTGGGGGTCGCGCTGTCCGTCGTGGAGCCGCCGAGGGTGTTGATCGTGTACTCGGTGGGTCCGTACAGGTTGTAGCCGTAGGTGCCCTCGGTGCGGCGCAGCTTCGTCCAGACGGTGTCGGACACGGCCTCGCCGCCGAGCAGGACGAGCGCGGGCCGGTGCTTGCCGGGCTCGGAGTCGCCGGCCGGGGCGGCCCGGTCGAGGAGTCCTTCCTCGATGAGGAGCTGGGCGTAGGTGGGCGTCACGTTGACGACGTCGACGCGGTGCCGGTCGCAGTAGGCGACCAGGGCCTCGGCGTCGCGGCGCAGTTCCTCGTCGCAGACGTGGACCTCGTGTCCCTCGACGAGCCAGAGCAGCTCCTCCCAGGACATGTCGAAGGCGAAGGACACGGTGTGCGCGATGCGCAGCCGCCGCCCGCCGGCCGAGGCGATGGCCGGGTCGAAGATCTCCTTCTGGTGGTTGAGCTGCATGTTCGTCAGTCCCCGGTAGGGGGTGACGACGCCCTTGGGCCGACCGGTCGAGCCGGAGGTGTAGATGACGTAGGCCGGGTACTCCAGGCGGTCGGCGACGTCGTGCGCGAACGCGGGCCGCTCGGCGTCCGTGATCTCCCGGCCGTCCAGGGCGGCCAGTTCGGCGGCCACGGCGGCGTCGTCCAGGAGGAGTTCGGGCGCCGCGGCACCGGTGTCGCCGCGCAGGGTCGGGGCGACGGCCGTGGTGGACACCAGGCACAGCGGTCCCGTGTCCTCGACCATCAGGCGGAGCCGGTCGGCCGGGTGGTCCAGGTCCAGCGGGAGGTAGGCGGCGCCGGTCCGCAGGACGGCGAACAGCGCGGCCACCATGTCGATGGAGCGGGGCAGCGCCAGTGCCACGACCTTCTCGGGGCCGGCGCCCCGGGCGAGCAGCAGCCGGGCGATCCGGTTGATGTGCGCGTCCAGTTCGGCGTAGGTGAGGGCGCGCTCGCCGAAGACCAGGGCCACCGCGTCCGGGGTGCGGGCGACCTGGGCCGTCAGCATGTCGGCGATGGTCTCGTTGGGCACGGGCTCGCGGCTGCCGGCCCACTCGGCCGTCAGGGCGGCGCGCTCCCGCGGCAGCAGCAGGTCGACGCCCACGGTCCGGGCCGATGCGGCGTCCGGGCCGGCGAGGAGGTCGGCGAGCCGCTCCAGGACGGTGGTGAACCGGCCGAGGACGGTGGTCGCGGTCTCCGCGTCGAACAGGTCGGGACGGGCCGCCAGGGTGACCCGCAGCCGCGTCTCGGGCGTGACGATCAGGGTCAGCGGGAAGTGGGTGCCGTCCACGTTCGACACGTCGGTGATGCCGTGCCGCTGCCGGAGCGCCGCGGCACGGTCCTCGCCGTCGGCGGAGCGGAGGACGAAGAGCGTGTCGAACAGCCGGCGGTGGCCGGTCTCCTGCTGGAGGGTGCCGAGGCCCACGTACTCGTACGGCATGACCGCGGCGCGCTCGGACTGCATGCGCCGCAGCAGGTCCAGCAGCGGCTCGTCCGGGGCGAACGCGACACGCGCGGGGACGGTGTTGAGGAACATGCCGATGATGCCGGCGACGTTCGGGACGTCGGCGGGCCGTCCGGCCACCGCCGTGCCGAAGGCGACGTCGCCGCGGCCGGTCATCGCGGAGAGGACCAGGCCCCAGGCGGCGTTGAGGAGGGTGTTCAGGGTGAGGCCGTGCCTGCGCGCCAGGGAGCGCAGGGCGTCGCTGGTCTCCCGGGTCAGCACGGCGTCGAAGTCGGCCGGGATGACCGGGCCGGCGTCGCGGCCGGTCGGGGCGACCAGGGTCGGCTCGTCGAACCCGGCGAGCGCGCCGCGCCAGGCGTCGACGGCCCGGGTCGTGTCCTGCTCGTCCAGCCAGGCCAGGTAGTCGCGGTACGAGCCGGGTGCGGGCAGACCTGTGGTGTCGCCGCCCCGCTCGTACAGCGTGAACAGCTCCTCCAGGAACAGCCACGCGGACCAGCCGTCCCACAGGATGAGGTGGTGGGTGACGACGAGCCGGTCGCGGCCGTCACCGAGCCGGATCAGCTGGAGCCGGCACAGCGGCGGCGACGCCAGGTCGAAACGCCGGCGGCGGTCGGCCGCCAGCAGCTCGTCCACGCGGGCGCCCCGCTCGTCCGCGGGCAGGGCGGACAGGTCCGTCTCCACCAGCGGGATCACGGCGCCGTCCGCGATGAACTGCACCGGCCGGGGCAGCCCGTCGCTGGTGAACCCGGCGCGCAGGCTGGCGTTGCGTTCCAGCAGTGCCCGGCAGGCGGCGCGCAGCCGGTCGGCGTCGAGGCGGTGGTCGAAGTCCAGCGTCTCCTGCGACAGATAGACGTCGAGGGCGTCGCCCGCGTCGTAGGTGGCGTGGAAGTACATGCCTTCCTGGAGCGGGGAGAGCGGCCAGACGTCGGCGACGGGCAGCCCCGCGGCGGCCTCGACGCGGGCGGTCTCCTCCTCGGTCAGCTCCAGTCCGCCGAGCGGGGCGGGGGCCTCGGGCTCCGCCGGCGCAGCGGCGGTCAGCTGGGCGAGCAGCGCCTGAAGGGCGGGGTCGACCGCCGCACCGGACTGTGCCTGGGCGGCCAGCATCGCCTGGAGGGCGGCGGCGGCCTGTCCGGCGTCGGTCGCGGAGACGGTGACACCGCCGGCGGGCGTCTCCGCGGTCGGTGCGGTCTGCTCGGCAGGCTCGTCCGGCACGCTCGCGGCCGCTGCGGCGAGCGCGGCGGGCGTACGGTGCTCGAACACGTCACGCGGGCTGATCGTCAGTCCCCTTTCCCGGGCCTGGGTGGCGACGGCGATCGACGTGAGGCTGTCGCCGCCGAGCATGAAGAAGTCGTCGTCGGCGCCGATCCCCGGCATGCCGAGGACGGCGGTGAAGATCTCGCACAGGGCGCGCTCGCGCTCGTCGCGGGGCGCGCGTCCGCCTTCCCTGGGGGCGACGGTCGGCGAGGGCAGGGCGTTCTGGTCGAGCTTGCCGCTGGGCGTCAGCGGCAGCTCGTCGAGGGCGACGACGGCGCTGGGCACCATCGTGGCGGGCAGCGCGCGGGCGAGCGCGTCGAGCAGGGCGCCGGTGTCCGGGGCCGGTGTGCCGGGACCCGCCACCGCGTAGCCCACGAGCGCGCCGTCGCGGACGACGACGGCCGCGCGGGCCACGCCCGGGAGGGCGGCGAGGGCGGTCTCGATCTCGCCGAGCTCGATGCGGTTGCCGCGGATCTTCACCTGGCGGTCGGTGCGGCCGAGGTACTCGACGGCGCCGTCGGCGCGGCGCCGGACCAGGTCGCCGGTGCGGTACATCCGCTCGCCCGGCGCACCGAACGGGTCGGCGACGAAGCGCTCCGCGGTCAGGCCGTGCCGGTCGTGGTAGCCGCGCGCCAGCTGGACGCCCGCGAGGTACAGCTCGCCCGGGACGCCGTCGGGGACGGGGCGCAGGAAGGCGTCGAGCACGTACAGGCGGGTGTTCCAGACGGGCCGGCCGATCGGGACGGCGAGTTCGGTGCCGCCCTCGTACGGGAAGTACGTGACGTCCACGGCGGCCTCGGTGGGCCCGTAGAGGTTGTGCAGGGGTACGGGACCGCAGCCGTGGCGGGCCGTCAGGTCCGACCAGCGCCGGGCGTCCGGGCCGGTGAGTGCCTCACCGCTGCAGAACACCCGGCGCAGGCTCGCCGCCCAGTCGGGGTTGCCGGGGGCGGCCTCCATGACCTGGACGAACGCGGCCAGCATCGACGGCACGAAGTGCAGGGTCGTGATCCGCTCCGTGCGGATCAGTCCGGCCAGGTAGGCCGGGTCGCGGTGGCCGTCGGGGCGGGCGAGGACGACGGTGGCGCCCTCGACCAGGGCCCAGAAGAACTCCCACACGGACACGTCGAAGCTCGACGGGGTCTTCTGGAGCACCCGGTCGCCTGCGTTCAGCCCGTACTCGCTCTGCATCCAGGCCAGGCGGTTGACGATGGCCCGGTGGGTGACGGCGACGCCCTTGGGGCGGCCGGTGGAGCCGGAGGTGTAGATCAGGTACGCGGGGTGGTCCGGTCCCGCCGGTACGCGCGGCGCGTCGGGGACCTCCTCGTCGTGGTCCACCACGACGTGTTCGAGACCCGGCACGCCGGGCAGCCGCCCGGCGGACGCGGCCGTGGTGACGACCGTGCGTGCCCCGGAGTCGCCGAGCATGAACGCGACACGGTCGGCGGGGTAGTCGAGGTCGACGGGCAGGTAGGCGGCGCCCGCCTTGTGGACGGCGAGCAGCGCGACCATCAGCTCGGCGGAGCGGGGGACGGCGACGGCCACGAACCGCTCGGGGCCGGCGCCGCGGGCCCTCAGCCGCCGGGCCAGGGCCTCGGCGCGCCGGTCGAGTTCGGCGTAGGTGAGGGTGGTGCCCTCGAAGACCACCGCGGGGGCGTCGGGGGTCCGGGCCGCCCGGGCGGCGAAGAGCGACGCGAGGGTGGCGTCCGGGTCGGGGAGCGGGTGGGCGGTGGCGTTCAGCTCGGCGAGGCGCTCCTCCTCCCGCTCGGACAGCAGCCCGACACGGGCGACCGGGCGGCCGGGGTCGGAGGTGAGGGTCCGCAGCAGTGCCTCGAAGCGGTGGGCGAGGACCGCGACGGCCACGTGGTCGAGCCGGGCCGCGTCGTACTTGAAGCGCAGGGAAAGGTGGCCGCCCTGCGGCTCGACGATGAGTGCCAGCGGGTAGTGCACGGCGTCGAGGACCTCGGCGCCGGTGACGAGCGGCGTGGCGGAGTCGCCGTCGGCGGTGAGGTCGCCGCTCGGATAGTTCTCGAACACCACGAGGGTGTCGAAGAGTTCGCCGCCGCCGGCGATCCGCTGGATGTCGGCGAGTCCCAGGTGCTGATGGTCCAGGAGCGCCGCGTGCTCGTCCTGGACGCGCCGCAGCAGGTCGGTCAGCGACTCGCCGGCGCGCACGCCCACGCGGGCCGGGACGGTGTTGATGAACAGGCCGACGGCCGTGTCGAGGCCTTCGACCTCCGTGGTGCGTCCGGAGACGGTGGTGCCGAACACGACGTCCTGGCTGCCGGTCAGTCCGCTCAGCAGCAGCGCCCAGGCGCCGTTGACGACGGTGCTCAGGGTGAGGCCGTTGGTCCGCGCGAAGGCCGTCAGTTCGGCCGTGAACGCCCCGGGCAGCCGGACCTCTACGTGCTCGGGCCTGGCCTGCCCCACCGGTACCGGCGCCACGGCGCCGTCGGCGGAGGTGGACGCGTCGGCGGAGAGGGTGGGCAGCCGGGTGGGGCCCTCCAGCCCGGCCAGTGTGCGGCGCCAGGCCTCACGGGCGGCGTCGCGGTCCCGGCCGGCCAGCCAGGACAGATAGGCGTGCGGGGCGACGGGCTCGGGCAGGGCGTCGCCCGCGTAGGCGGCGGTCAGTTCGCGCAGCAGCACGGAGACGGACCAGCCGTCGGCGATGATGTGGTGCAGGGTGAGCAGCAGCCGGTTGCGCTGCCCGTCCCGGATCAGCGTGGCCCGCATCAGCGGCGGCTCGGCCAGGTCGAAGCCCCGGGCACGGTCCTGCCGCAGGATGTCCTCGATGCCGGTGCGGGCCAGGTCGGCCTCGCGCCACGGCAGGGTCACGCGGTCGGCGATCCGCTGGACGACCTCGCCGCCGGGCAGCTGGCGGAACGAGGCCCGCAGCAGCGGGTGCCGGTCCAGCATCAGCTGCAGTGCCTGCCGCAGCCGGTCCGGGTCGGCGGGGCCCGCGAGGTCGAGGACCTCCTGGACGACGTAGAGGTCGGCGGCTTCCTCGTCGAACGCCGCGTGGAAGAAGAAACCTTCCTGGAGCGGTGAGACGGGCAGGGCGTCCTCGTCGAGCTCCACGGCCGGGGCCGCCGGGCGGGCGGCGGCGGTGACCCGGTCCGCGGTCCTGGCGAGGGCCGCCACCGTGCGCCGGCGGAACACGTCGCGCGGGGTGAGCGCGAATCCCTTCTCCCGGGCGCGGTTCACCAGCTGGATCGCGACGATGCTGTCGCCGCCCAGTTCGAAGAAGCTGTCGTGGACGCCGACCGAGGGCAGGCCGAGCACCTCGGCGACCAGTGCGGCGAGCGCGGTCTCGGCGGGTGTGGTGGGCGCGTCGTCGCCGGCCATCGCGGTCCACCGGGGCGCGGGCAGTGCGCGGCTGTCGAGCTTGCCGTTCGGGGTGAGCGGCAGGGGGCCGTCGAGGCGTACGAGGGCGGACGGGACCATGTGGTCCGGGAGGTTCCCGGCGATCGTGGCGCGCGCCTCGGCCACGGAGGTGTCCGCGTCGGTGCCGGCCTCGGCCACGAGGTAGGCGACGAGGCGCTTCACGCCGCGGTGGTCCTCGCGGACGAGGACGGCGGCCTGGGCGATGCCGGGGCACGCCATGAAGGCGCTCTCGACCTCACCGGGCTCGATGCGGTGGCCGCGGATCTTGATCTGTCCGTCCGAACGGCCGAGGAACTCCAGGTTGCCGTCGGCGCCCCAGCGCACCCGGTCACCGGTGCGGTACATGCGGGCGCCGGTCTCCTCGGCGTACGGGTCGGCGACGAAGCGCTCCGAGGTGAGCGCCGGCCTGCCCAGGTAGCCGCGGGCCAGGCCGCGGCCGCCGACGTACAGCTCGCCCTCGGCCCCGACCGGAACCGGGCGCAGGGCCGAGTCGAGCACATAGGCGCGCGTGTTGGGGTCGGGCCGGCCGATGGGGGCGGGGCCCGGGCGGTCGGCGTCGGCGAGCCACAGCGTGGAGTTGACGGTGGCCTCGGTGAGGCCGTAGGCGACGACGACCTGGAGGCGTCCGGCCCAGCGGGCGATGAGTTCGCTCGGCACCGCCTCGGTGCCGACGATCAGCACGGCGCCGTCGGGCAGTTCGCAGTCCTGCGGCAGCGCCGAGACGAGCGAAGGCGGCAGGATCATGTGCGTGGCGCGGTGCCGTGCGATGTAGTCGGTGAGGGCGGGACCGGCGACGCGGCGCTCGGTGGGCACCACGATGACGCGGCCCCCGACGCACAGCGACATGATCAGGTCCCAGACCGTCACGTCGAATCCGGCGGACGCGAACTGTACGACACGGCTGTCGGCGGTGATGCCGATGCGGTCGGTCGCGGTGGCGATGAGGCTGCCGACTCCGTCGTGGGAGACCACGACGCCCTTGGGGCGGCCCGTGGAGCCCGAGGTGTAGATGACGTACGCGGCCTGGTCCAGGACCACCGGAACGCCGGGGTCCGAGGGGTCGAGGGCCGCGCACTCGGCGGCCACGGCCGGGTCGTCGAGCAGCAGGTGCGTGACACCGGGCGCGTCGGGCAGGTCGGCGGAGAGCTCGCGGGTGGTCACGACCGTGCGGGCGCCCGCGTCGTCCAGCATGTAGGCGATGCGGTCCCGCGGGTGGTCGGCGTCCAGCGGCAGGTACGCCGCACCGGCCTTCATCACGGCCAGCAGGGCGGTCACGAGTTCCACGGAGCGCGGCAGGGCCACGGCGACGACGTCCTCGCCGCGCACGCCCCTCGCGGTGAGGAGCCGGGCGAGGCGGTTCGCGGCGGCGTTGAGTTCCGCGTACGTCAGCTCCCGGTCCTCGCAGACGAGGGCGACGGCGTCGGGGGCGAGACGTACCCGCTCCTCGAAGGCGGCGGGCCAGGACAGCTCGGGCGCGGGACGGGGGGCCACGCCGAACTCGCCGAGCAGCCGGCCGCGTTCCTCGCCGGAGGTCAGCTCGATGTGTGCGACGGTCGGCCGCAGGTCCGAGGTGAGGGTTTCGAGCACCGTGAGGAAGCGCCGCTGGTGCTCGGCGAGCGTCGGCTCGTCGCAGACTTCGGCGTCCGCGTCGAGGTGGATGCGCAGGCCGTGGCCCTCCTCGAAGTCCCCGAAGGTGAGGGCGAGGTCGCTGACCGGGCCGAGCCAGTACGGGACGAACTCGGCGTCGGTGCCGCTGAAGCGGAGCGCCTCGGGCTGGGGAAGGACGTTGACGGTGGGGCCGACGAGCTCCTGCACGCCGTCGGCCAGGCCCAGGTCCCGGGCGAGGTCCTCGGCGCGGTAGCGGCTGTGGGCGACGGCCTCGGAGACGGCCGTGCAGACGGTGGCCAGGAGCTCGGCGCCGGTCATGTCCGGGCGGACGGTGAGGCGCAGCGGCAGGATGTTGGAGACCATGCCGGGGACGCGGCGCGTCTCGGGGTCCTGGCGGGTGGTGACGGGCAGGCCGAGGACGAGGTCCTGCTCGCCGGTGGCGCGGTGGAGGTAGGCGGCCGAGGCGGCGATGAGGAGGCGGGACAGCGGCACGCCGGCCTCCGTCGCCCTGGCGCGCAGCCGGGCGGCGGCCTCGGGCGGAAGCTCCGTGGTGCGGCGGACGCGGCGCTTCATGGGCGCGGAGGCGCGCTCGACCAGGCGGACGGGTTCGGGCCGGCCTGCCATCCGCTCCAGCCAGTAGGCGCGGTCCTGCGGGTACTTCTCGGAGGCGCGGTACGCGGCGTCCGCTTCGACCAGCCGGGCCAGGGACCAGTCGGGTGCGGCGGTCCCGTCGTCGCCGGAGGAGTAGATGTCGCCGGCGCGGCGGGTGATCTCGGCGATGCCGGCGCCGTCGACGAGGATGTGGTGGTAGCGCTGGTACCACCAGACGCGGTCGTCGGCGAGCCGCAGCAGCGCCTGCCCGAACAGCGGGCCGCCGGCCAGGTCGGCGGGGCGGTCGCGGTCGGCCTCCATCCACCGGTGGACCGCTTCGTGCGGGTCGGCCTCGCCCCTGAGGTCGACGTGGGTCACCTCGACGGCGAAGCGCGTGGGTATCTGCCGGGGCGCGCCCTGCACCTCGGTGATCCGGACGTGCAGGCTCTCCGCCTCTTCGCTGGCCTGCCGGACGGCGTTTGCGAGCCGCTCCAGGTCGATGGCACCGCGGAGTTGGAGGACGAACGAGATGTTGTAGGCCGAGCCCTCCGGCTCGATCTGCTGGGCCAGCCAGATGCCGGACTGCCCGCCCGTGACGGGTATCCCGGAACCGGACGTCCGGTCCGACTCGACGTCAAACATCGTTCGTGGGGCCTTTCCCTGGTGGTGCGTCGGTGATGTGTGGTCGGGGCGCGCGGGTCAGAGGTGCGCATCCCGCCCGTCCGCAGGGCCATGGGCGGACGGGCGGGATGCACGGTCTGGGCGGCCGGCGGCTACTTGACGGCCGTCAGCAGCGGCTCGATCTCTTCGATCGCGTAGGGGATCGACAGGACCGTGTTGAAGGAGAACGCGGCGCCGATGTCCGGGTCCTGGTACGGCACGAACAGGTCGCGCTTCTCCTGGTTGACCTTCAGCTTCTTGTAGAGGGGCTCGGCCTTGATGCGGTCGTTGGCCTCCGTGCTGGAGGTGACCCAGACGAGACGGTCGACGTCGAGCACGTTCAGCTTCTCGGCGCTGAGTTCGGCGACGTTCCAGCCCGGCTTGGCCATCTTGTCGATCTCGGGCTTCAGCTTGAAGCCGAGCTCGGAGAAGAAGATCGACTTGGGGTCGGTCTTGGTGAACGCCGAGTACTTGCCGGCCTCGAAGCTGTCGGCCACGGCCAGGGTCTTCTGGGCCCACTCGGGGTGCTTGTCCTTGACGGCCTTGAAGCGGGCGTCGACGCCGGCGATCAGCTTCTCGGTCTCGGCGGTCTTGCCGAGGGACTTGCCGATCTGGCGGGTCATGACCTGCCAGGGGGCGCCGTAGTCCGGGTGCTGCTTGGGCTGGGCGACGACCTTGGCGATCTTGGAGAGCGTGTCGTACTGCTCCTTCTTCATGCCCGAGTACTGCGCGATGATCAGGTCCGGCTTGAGGGCCGCGATCTTCTCGATGTTGTACTCGTCGCGCTCACCCACGATCTGCGGCGCGTCGGAGCCCCACTTGTCCTTCGTCCACGGCCACTTGCCGTACGGCTTCTCCTTGAACCAGTCCACGGCGCCGACCGGCTTGACGCCGAGGGCGAGCACCGCGTCCTGGTCGGACAGGCCGAGGGTGACGACCTTCTTCGGCTCGGCCTCGATCGTCGTGCTGCCGTACTTGTGCTCGACGGTGACGGGGAAGGCGGCGGACTTGGCGCCCGCGTCGGCGCCGGCCTTCGGCTTGGAGTCGGTCTTCTCGGCGCCGCCCCCACAGGCGGCCAGGGCGAGCGCGGCGACGGCGGCGACGGCCACGCGGGGGACGTTTCTGACGAACCGCGTCAGCGCGGGGCGTGTACCAGTGGACACGGATGTTCCTTTCACGGGGGTTTCACGGTGCGGCCACGCCTGCCTGGGTACGACGGCGCTACCAGGCTGAGCACGGCGATGTGGGGGGCTGGACCTAGGGGTGAACCGCGGAGGAGGAGGTCAGCGGCTCGTGCCGACCCCGCCGGCGACCGGGCGGGCCTCGTCGGAGGAGCCCTTGAGGCCGCGGTCGAGGATCGAATCCAGGATCTCGCCGACCCTGATCGCGGTGTTCGACAGCAGGGACGACGTGATGCCGTGCGTGTGCTCGGTGCCGCCCTGCAGGTAGATGCCGCAGCGCAGCTCGGCGTCCGTGACGAGGCGGTAGTCGCGCTCGACGCGCACGCGGCCCTGGTCGTCGCGGTGGCAGCGCTCCGCGACGTCGCCGAGGAGACCGAGCGCGTCGGCCTGCTGGTAGCCGGTCGCGAAGACCACGACGTCGGCGTCGAGCGCGCTGGTCTCGCCGGTGACGAGGGACTTGACGAGGGCGCGGACGCCCTGCGGGGTCTCCTCGGCTCCGGTCAGCCGGGACACGTTGATGAAACGCAGCCGCTCCGTGCCGAGGACCTTCTCCTGGTACGCCTGCCGGTACAGGTCGTCGATCAGGTCGATGTCCACCACGGAGTAGTTGGTGTTGCCGTGGTAGTCCATCAGCTTGCGCTTGATGTCGTCGGGCGCGGTGTAGTACTCGTCGACCGCCGCGGGGTCGAAGATGCGGTTGGCGAAGCTGCTGTCGTCCGCCGGGCTGTAGCCGTAGCGCGAGAAGACGGCGCAGATCTCCGCGTCCGGGAAGCGGCGGTGCAGGTAGGCGACGTTCTCGGCGGCGCTCTGGCCGGCGCCAACGACGACGAAGCGGGAGGGGTCGGTGCCCTCCAGGCCGTCGACCTTCGCCAGCAGCTCGGAGTTGTGCCAGACGCGGTCGCCGCGCTCGACGCCTTCCGGCATCAGCGGGCGCAGCCCCGTGCCGATGACGAGGTTACGGGCCCGGTGGACCACCGTCTCGTCCCCGGAACGGGCCGTCACGTCCAGGAACTCCACCACGCCGTCGCGTACGACGGGCTCGACGGAGACGACCTCGTGACCGTAGGAGACCATGTCGTCGACCTTGGCCGCCGCCCACTCGAAGTAGTCGTGGAACTCCACGCGCAGCGGGAAGAGGTTCTTGTGGTTGACGAAGTCGATGAGCCGGCCCTTGCTCTGCAGGTAGCAGAGGAAGCTGTACTCGCTGCTGGGGTTCCGGAGCGTCACCAGGTCCTTGAGGAAGGACACCTGCATGGTCGCGTCGTCGATGAGCATGCCACGGTGCCAGCCGAACGCGGGCTGCCGCTCGAAGAAGTGAGCGGTGACCGCCTCCTGCCTTCCGACGCGTGCGTTGTGCTCGCTGAGCGCGAGTGCCATGGCCACATTGGACGGCCCGAAGCCGATACCTATGAGGTCGTGGATCAGTGGTGCGTCGTCAGGAAGAGCCTGTGACATGTCACTCCCATCGTGCGGGACAGCCGCCTGCCAGGAGTGCTGTCAGGCGTGGGGGAACGGCGAAGCCCGGGCACACCGGTGAGCGGCCGCCGAGCGGAACTTAGGTAAAGCTAACCTGATCTGGCCAAGCTGTCGACGGGGCAAAACGGACACCACGGCCATTCACCTGCCAACTGGCCCCCAATTTCAGCCCCGTTGCATCCTTAGGTAAGCCTTGCTTTACTTATCGCCGTCAATCGCTCTTCTGAGGAGGAACCCCCATGCGGGTCGTCATGTTCGGTTATCAGACCTGGGGCCATCGCACCCTGCAGGCGCTCCTGGACTCCGAGCACGACGTGGTGACGGTCGTGACCCACCCGAAGAGCGAGCACGCCTACGAGAAGATCTGGAGCGACTCCGTCGCCGACCTGGCCGAAGAGCACGGAGTCCCGGTGATCATCCGCAACCGGCCGGACGACGACGAACTGTTCCAGCAGCTCAAAGAGGCCGACCCGGACATCATCGTCGCCAACAACTGGCGCACCTGGATCCCGCCGCGCATCTACACCCTGCCGAAGCACGGCACGCTGAACGTCCACGACTCGCTGCTGCCCAAGTACGCCGGCTTCTCGCCGCTGATCTGGGCCCTCATCAACGGCGAGCCCGAAGTCGGCGTCACCGCGCACATGATGGACGAGGAACTCGACGCCGGCGACATCGTCATGCAGCGTGCGGTCGCCGTCGGACCGACCGACACGACCACGGACCTGTTCCACAAGACGGTCGACCTGATCGCCCCGGTCACCATCGGCGCCCTGGACCTGATCGCCTCCGGCAAGGCCGAGTTCACCAAGCAGGACCGCTCGCAGGCCACGTTCTTCCACAAGCGCGCCGAAGAGGACATCCGGATCAACTGGGACTGGCCCGCCGAGGTGCTGGAGCGCCTGGTCCGCGCCCAGTCCGCCCCGTACCCGAGCGCCTTCACCTACCACAAGGGGAAGCGGCTGGAGATCCTCTCCGCCGTCGTGTCCGAAGGCCGTTACGGCGGCACCCCGGGCCGCATCTTCTACCGGGAGGGCGAGGGCGTGGCGATCGTCGCCGGCGCCGACGCCCGCACCGGCCGCAACCACGGTCTGGCCGTCACCCGCGTGCGGACCGAGGACGGCCGGGAACTGCCCGCGACCGAGTACTTCACCTCCATGGGCGGCTACCTGACCAGCCGTCCCTGACGGCCGGACCCACCGGAACACCGGCCCGCCCCGGACGGTCCCGGGACGGGCCGGTTCGGCGCCTCGGGGGGACGGTGCTCCTTCCCCGGGGCTGCCGGGGAACATTCCACCGCGCGGGAGAAGTCCTGCCGGCCCGACGGGGATGGTCAGCTCCCGTCCGCGAACCGGCCGGGAGCTGTGATGCTGCGGGATGAGACGGGCTCCCGCGGCCGGGGCGAGATCCACGGCCAGACGCTCCCCCACATCTGAGGCCATGGTGGCGTCCGGAGAAGTGGCCGAGGCTGCGCAGCTCACCGACCGCTTCGCGGAAGTCCTCGCGGCCCTCGGTCGCCAGTCGCTCGTCGCGGGTGAGGGAGACCAGCTCACTGATCCTGGGTTCCTCGCCAGGGGCGTACCCCACGGCGAGTTCAGCCAGGATCCCGCGGGCACGCCACGTCAGGCGCATGTCCCGCATCGACCGCGCGGACAGGGCGGGGTCACGGGCGGGCGGGGCGAGAGGGACAGGTGCATCGCTTCACCCCCGGCACGGCCTGTATCGAGCATCCGTTCCACGAGGAGGCGTGCCCGTACGGCGTCCTGGGCAGTGCCGGGGTGATCTGTACCCCGATTCCCCGGCTGCCCCTGACCAACGACAGGACAGCACAGCGGCATTTCGGCCCCCTCATGGGCCGAGGTCGGACTGTGAGGAGGGCCCGCTTCCGGCTATAGGCACGCTCCGCAGTTGTCTATGTTGCTAGCCCTCGACTCCGCCAACCTCCGCTAGGACAACCCCAGCCTATCCGGATTGCAACGGGCACCAGCCCGACGCCGTGGACATCCCCTTCCGGGATGACCACGGCGGCTGGAGCACCAGCGAGGCGTGTAGGAGTCCGCCATGGCTGGTCTCGCCTCGCTGACTTCGGTCGTGTCCCGCGACGTGGTGTAGGGATCAAGTGCCTTGGCGCTCCGGTTCGTCTCAGCGTCGCTCGAGTTCAGCCGCCGACAGCTCGAGACCCAGGGCGCTCTCTGTGGAGGCGGCAGCCCGCCAGGCGTCCTGCCGAGGCGGGCCGGACACCCACGGCCCCCGATCTGCGGGTTCCGGCGTTTGATCCCCTAAACCGTCTGGCGGGACCATCTCCCAGGTTGACGGTCATCGTCTGCTGGACGTCGAGGGCCTCATGCTGCCGACGGCCGAACGGGAAGGCGTCCTGCACCTGCCGGATGAGGGCGGGGTGGCGCTTGGCCAGCACACTCCAGGCGAACGAGCCGGGCTCGTTGCCCAAGACGACCGGAGCACCAACTGGGCCGACGTCGCGAACAGCCTCGTCGCCCGAGGCGCGGGAAGTCTTCTCTGTCATGCTGCCGAGGCCCTTCGCACGTCGCTCACCTGGCCATGATCCCCGAGGGTATGCCCGCTGTCAGTCCAGGCCGCCGGTGGCTTCGAGATGAGCGAGGAAGGTGGCCACGAGGCGGGGGCGGGGCACGTGGGGGACGAGCGCGTCGGGCAGGTCGGCTTCCAGGCCCCACTCCGTGTTGAAGGTGATGCTGCTGCCGTCCGGGACGATGCTGCTCCACAGCCACTTGACGAACTCCGCTGCGGCATGGGCCGTGCAGTCCTCGACGGCGATGCCTTCCGGGGACAGCTTGGCCATGCCCTCCAGCTCGTCTTCGCCGACGGTGATGCCGAAGTGCATGACGGACCCGCGCACGGGACCTTCGTCCCCCTCATCAATATGGACGAACGTGTCCGCCTTCCGCTCGCGCAGCTTGGTCTCGATCCCCTCATAGGTCAGGCCCCATGTGGAGCCCTCAGCGGGGCCGAAGACGTACATGGTGCGGAGTTCGGCCAGTCCGGACGCGTCCACGCGCTCGCTCCCTCATCGTGTGCTGCCGTTGGTCAGGGTACGTATCGGGCGTAGCCCTTGACGCCGTAGGCCGCCATCATCACGCGCCAGTAGGCCACGGAATCAGCGTTGTTGGTGACCGTCTCCACGCCCCGCATCTCTTTGTTGCGCGGGTCGTTGAGAGCGGCGTTGTACTTCGTGAGCTCCTTGCGGTCCTTGTCGTACAGGAAGTCCTTCTTGCCGGACTGGTGGTTCGCGCGGAGTTCGTCGAGCGAGCGGTAGCACGGCTTGTTCGGGTTGTTGACGTACTTGGCCTCGATCGCCATGCCGTCGCGGTCACGGAAGCCGTCGACCATCAGGGTGCTGTTGGCGCTGATGCCGAGCGGGATGGGGACCTCGTACTCGGGGTATCCGGCGACCCGCTTCTGGTAGGCGACCTCGGCGGGCTTCCCGCCGGACACGTCTCCGGCACGTAGCGAGTTCAACCACGTCTGGAAGTTCTGCTGCTCGGGGGCGGTGAGGGGCGGGAAGCGCGGGTCCGGCGGCGTCGGCGGAGCCATCGGCTGTACGCGGGGGCCGTTCGGCGGGCGGTAGCCCACGGGGACCACGAGGGGCACCCGGATCAGCGGGGCGAGGAAGGGCGGCAGGGACGGAAGGGGCAGGAAGCCGCCCCCGTCCGGCTGCGGCATGGGGACCTTGGCCTGTGAGCTGTCGAGCGCTGGCGGGATGTTGCCCAGGCGCGCGATGCGCATGTCGCCGGTGACGAGCTCGTGCAGGCCGCCGTCGTGTCCCTCGCCGCCGAACTGCGGTCGTTCCCAGATGGCGAGCGGCTCTCCGAAGAGAGGGCTTTCCTCGTCCGGGATCCTCTTCAACGCCGTTTCGATGTGATCCGCGTACGCGTCGCAGGCGTGGGCGATCATCCGGCAGGCGGACGGCAGGTTCGCCATCAGGGTCTCGTCCTCGCCGACCTCTGAGGGAGGCGGGGTCTTGCCGACGAACACGGTGAAGAAGGTCTGGACGGCTGCGGCGGTCTCGCCGAGCTGCTGAGCGGTCGCAATGCGCCAGGCGCTCTCGGAGTCCCAGTAGGCGTCGTCCAGGATGCCCGCCGCCGAACGCCAGGCGTTGGCTGTCTTGCGGAGCTTGTCCCGCTGACCGTGGAAGCGCGAGCTGAGCAGGTACTGGTCGGTCCAGCTGGTCTCGCCGACGACCTCGGGCAGCTCCTCGGCGTTGTGCCGGCCGCGCGGGTTGCAGTCCGGCCTCGAGGGCTGGGCGCCGATGTCGGGCGCCACGCTCTGGCCGAGCAGGGACGCGGCGATCGCGCTCTCCTGCTTGAGGAAGTCCGCGGTGGCCTTGAGCATGGCGCCCGCTCCGTTCGCCATCACCTGGTGGGCGAGGCCGGCCGCCTCGAAGACGGTCTTCACGGCCGGCTTGTAGACGGCGGCGAAGGCCCGGCCGGCGTTGTCGTCACCCGCCATCCCGCCATGAGCGCTGAGCTCCGTGAACAGCAGACCCAGCATGTCGTAGATCAGGTCCCGCAGCCGCACCATGGACCACGAGGCGTTCACGTAGTTCCCCGCCTTGTGCTGAAGATTCAAGACTCCCCCGTGCCCTCGGCCACCAGGCTGTTCGATGGACCGTACACGTTGGCGAGGGGAGGAGCTCCGCCACACCGGGCACGTGGAGCATCTGTGGCCGATTCCTGCCGGAAGCGGGCTTGACCGCTGCCATCGTGGGATTCTGATGTGGTGTCAAGCCGTCGGAGCTTCGGCTCATTCCCGGACTGGGATGACCGAGTGCCGTCAGCGTCACTCCCGTCGGAGGGGGCCGGCAACGCCGGGGCCAGCACGATCCAGGCGGCCTTGGCGCCACGTTCCGTGACGTGGAACCCCCACTGCCCCTGAGCCAACTCGTTCACGATGTGCAGGCCCCGTCCACGCTCGACGAGCAACCTGCTCTCCCCCTCGGCAGGTCCGGCGTCCGGCGACGACGTGGCACCGCGGTAGAGACCCGTGGGGAGCAGTGGATCCCCGTCATGGATCTCGCAGACGTACCTTCCGGCGACCGAGCGAACGTGCACCTCGTACGGGCCGCACGCGTGCTCGTGCGCCTTCGCCACGAGCTCCGAGACGGCCAGGACGCCGTCACTGACGACGTCCCCGGACAGCCCCAGGTCCCTGAGGACACGTCGCAGGACCGCGCGGGCTTCGCCCGTCGGGTTGGGAGTGCGGTCGGTCCAGCGGTACACGAGGCCGAGAGCGGCGGATGGCGCGCTGATCATCGGGCGACGGACCTCCTGTGGGTGACAGCGATGGCCTTCTCCCGGGGGCTGCGACGCGGTCGCGGAAGTACGGCCAGTACGCCGCTGAGAGGCATACGGCCGCAGGAAGCACATGGCTTCGGGCACGCGGCCCCGGAAGGATCGTGGCTCAAGCACCGGCCACGAGGCCGGTCGCGAGTCACGCGCTCAACGATGGATGCCGGTGTCCCTGATGCTCATGGGCGTTTATGAGCGCAGGGGGTGCGGGCGTGGGCGACAGGGCCTGCAGCAAGACCGTCGACCCGCCGCGGGCCTTCGCCTCCACCCCTCTGATCACTGGGAGTATGGGCGGGTGAGTGCTGACGTGTTGGGACGCTGGGTGCCGGATCGTCCCGAGGATGTGGCCACCGTCTTCGCCAAGGCGGACTTCCCGTGGTGGATCGCCGGTGGCTACGCGATCGAACTCGCGGTCGGCCGCGAGCTGCGCGCACACGGCGATCTCGACGTCCTCGTCCTCCGGCGCGACCAGGCTCTCGTACGTGACCTGCTTGCCGACTGGGACCTGTACGTGGCGGACCCGCCCGGCCAGGGAGAGCTTCGACCGTGGCGTCCTGGAGAGGTCCTTCGGTCGCCGCTCCACGACATCTGGTGCCGCCGCACGCCCGAGGCGCCCTGGTCGGTGCAGCTCATGCTGGACGAGGCCGAGGGCACCCAGTGGGTCTCGCGGCGCACTCCGGAGATCCGGCTCCCGATCGACCGGCTCGGGCGCACCAGCGAGACGGGCATCCCGTATCTCGCGCCCGAAGTGCAGCTCTTCTACAAGGCCAAGGCAACCCGGGACAAGGACGAGACCGACTTCGAAGCGGTGCTGCCGCTGCTCGACGCTCCGGCACGCGCCTGGCTGGCGGACGCGATCAGGGTGATCGCGCCTGGCCACCACTGGCTCCGCCGGCTCCTGCCGGTCAGCCGAACGTGAGCAGCGGGACGTCGTAGAGGTCGGGGTTCCGGGGCCGGGTCATCGTGGGCGACGTGACCTCCACGACCATCAGCTCGCTGAGGAACTGGACCTTGGCGCTGAGGAGGTGGCTCGTCCTGCCGTCGGCCGACTGGGCCTTCAGGCCGGCGGAGACGTGGATGTGCGGGAGTATCCCGCCGGTGGCGGGGTCGTGGGCGAGCGTGCCCGCGCCGAACGCCTCGACGTTGGTGACGTACGTCTTCGCCCAGACCGGTGCGTCCGGGTCGGCGAGCTTCTCGCAGGCGCCTACGATCTCGGCCTCCGCGAAGGCGCCGATGAACGAGGGGATGTAGCCCTGCCGTACGCCGTTGTCCCGGCAGAACCTGGACAGCGCCTCGAAGAAGTCCTCCCCGTGGTCGAAGGTGACGCCGAAGGTACGGCCTACGGTCAGCTGGTGAGCACGCATGTGCGGGTGTCTCCTGAAGAAGTGGGTTCAGCGAGCGAAGGCGGTGGTGAAGGTCTCGCGGACCGCCGCCCCGTCGGCGCCCTGGGCGAGCAGGGCCTGCAGCAGGAGCCGGGCCTGGTACGGGCCGAGGTCGCCGGCGCCGATGAGTCCGCGTCCGAGGAGGTCCTTCTCGGAGCCGGGGAAGCCGTACGTGTCGGACAGGACGGGGCCGTTGCCGATGCGGGAGGTGAGGACCACGGGGATGCGGGACGCGAACTTGGCGAGCCCTTCCACGAGACGCTCCGGGACGTGGCCGACGCCGAAGGCCGCGACGACGAGCCCGTCGCAGCTGCCCTCCCACAGGTCGAGCAGTGCACCGTCGTCGCCAAGGGTGACGACGTAGAGCCCGACACGCGCCTCACGGTCGGGGACGCCGACCAGCGGTCCGCGGGGCGGTGGGCCGCCCGCCATCCGCACCCGGTTCTCCGCGACCCGCGCGATCGGTCCGCACGACGGGGAGGTGAAGGCGGCTGGGCTGGTGGTGTGGGACTTGCGGACGGTCCGGGCCGAGTGGATCTCGTCGCCGAGTACGACGAGGCAGCCGGCGCCCCTGAGTCCAGGGTCGGCGGCGGCCAGGACAGCGGCGTGGAGGTTGGCCGGACCGTCGGCGCCGGGCAGGGTGGGGTTGCGCATCGCGCCGGTGACGACGACCGGCTGCTCGTGGCCGTGGTAGAGGTCGAGGAGGAAGGCGGTCTCCTCGATGGTGTCGGTGCCCTGGGTGATGACGACGCCGTCGACGTCCCCGGTCTCCAGCTCCACCGCGATCGCGGCCGACAGCGCGGTGAGGTCCTCGAAGGTCAGGGAGGCGCCGGGCAGACGTCGGAAGTCCCGCACCTTGAGGCCGATACCGCTCGTGGCCAGGGCGGGCACCGCGGCGAGGAGTTCGTGGGCCGAGAGCGCGGGTACGACGCCTCCGGTGGTGGGATCGGTGGTCATGGCGATGGTGCCGCCGAGGGAGAAGACCGCCACGTTCCTGACCGACTCCGTCATATCCCCTGCTCCCCTGTCCGGACGCCGCCGAGCGCGGCCTCGCGAGTGGTTCAGGCAGGCCATCGGGTCGGCGCCGTCCGGGTACGCGGAATGATCACCAGCTGCTCGGCCACGAACCGGCAGGCGGCCTCCAGCCCTTCCAGGCCGAGCAACCGACTGCGGGGCCGGGCGAGCCGCTCCGTGCCGACGGCCGACAACTGTGCGCACCTGCGACCGAGCCAGGACGCATCGAGGCCGAGGTACTCCGCGGTTGCCGCGAGGCGTTGTCCGGCCTGCTCGGCCGCCGTGGCCGAGTGGTGGCTGACGTGGCCGGTCACGTCGGCGAACGTCCGCAGGGCCCCCGGCCGCGCGGTGACCGCGAGGTGGGACGCCCCCTCGGTCCGTACCCATGAGGCGATGACAGCTCGGCGCCCGTGGGAGAGGACGAAACCGTCGGTGTGTGCGAAGCCTCCGTCGTCCGTCACCCAGGTACGGATACCGAAGGACTCCATGAGCGCGATGGCGAGGAACATCAGAACGCGCTCGTACGCCGGCGAGGAGGCGACCGCCGTCTCGGGGACGCAGAAGCCCCGGCCGCTGGCACCTCCTGGACGCCGGGGCGCCATTCGTTCGAGGTAGCGGTACTTGTGCCGGAAGAACAGCCAGGTGGCGGCCTCCTCACCGCGCTGTTCCCTGGTCCAGAAGACGGGTGCGTCACCCAGGTGGTCACGGTGGCCCAGGATGTACCGGGCTGCGGTCTCCGAGCCGATCAGCATCGTGGACACTTCAGTCAGGCCGTGGTCCGAGGCGAGTGGCGAGCCTGGGGAAGCGGTGAGCGAAGCCAGCGAGGTGTGCAGGGCCTGGTCGTCGCCGAGCAGCGGCGCCGCCTCGAATCCCGACATGGCCCACAGGATGCCGTATGTCAGGTCGTCCAGTTCGTACGCGGCCGGGACGTCGACCGGGTCGGAGGCGGTGCCGCGTACGCCGCTCGGCCTGGCGTCGGTGACGAACTGCCGGACCGCCCCGTCCACCGTGCGGTTCGCGACGACGAGCGCGCGCATCGGCATGGTGCGCCAGGCGTCCAGCTCCGGGCGGGAGTCGAGTCGCAGGCTGTCCCCGATGAAGGAGGCCGCAGGAAGGGTCAGCACAGGTAGCGCCGTCGTCGAGACGGACCGGCCGGCGGGTAACAGAAGCTGACCTGGGCCTTCGGGCAGCGCCACGTACCCGCGGGCTCCGGTGTCCGCCGTTCCTGGTCGGCTTGTGACGTCCGGGGTGTGCGGATCGGCCGTGGGCAGGAGCCCGAGCAGTTCCTCCGGAACTCCCAACGCATCGGTCCACTGGACGAACTGCCGTCGGTCGCGGATCTGTTTGAGCCCGCGCTCGAGTCTGCTGACCTCGGCCTGGTCGATGCTGACCATCCGCGCCACGCCGGCCTGGGAGAGGCCCGTGTGCTTCCTGAACAGCTTGACGACGGTGCCGAGTTCCCATGCGGCCACGGCTCGCCGGACCGTCGGATCACGCCAGAAGGCCGGGTCGGCCCGTCGGGCGGCCGGCCCGTCCTGGCACGAGGCGCATCGTGTACCGGCGTTGAAGCGACTGAGAAGGGCACCGCAGCGCGTACACCGCCGCTGTCCGCTGTCGACCATGGTCGGCATTCTCCCTCGCTCTGCGACGGCCCGGACACGTTCCGCTGGTGGGGCTCATAAACACTCATGGGCGTGGGTCTTCGTGGCGGCCATCGTGGTGGAGCACCACCGACCGGAGCCGCCTGCCGCGACTCCCCGGACGTGAGGATCCGACCTGTGACCTCCTTGACCCTGCCGCCCCGGCCCCCCGGTTCGCCGCCGCTGGCCCATGCCTGGCAGACGCTGGCGGACGGGCTGCTGACCCAGCGGCTCCATCTCCATCTCGACGAATGGCGGTCTGCCGTCGCCGAGAACAAGGCGCTGCCGGACGTGCCGGGCGCCGATGTCTCCGTGCTGGCCCAGCGCCCGTCGCCGCTGCCGGCTGGCGACGAGTCCGCGATGGCGCTGCTGGAGAACGCCGGGCTCGGCTTCTGGTGGGAGCTGCCCCAGCGGCACGGAGCGGAGTCGCGGAACCGGCGCGGGGCACTTCACCGCGCCGCTGACACCGCTGCCCAGAACCTCCTCGCGGAGCAGTCCGGGGCGGCGTGGTCCGACGCCGTGACCGCCGTCAGCGCCGCCGCCGCGTGGTGGGTGGGCTTCTTCGCGGTCATTCGCCACCACGGGGTGCACCACATCACGCTGGAGCCGCACCCGGGCCCGCTCCACGAGCAGGCCCTGGGCACCGCGGTGAGCGTCGTGGCCCACGGCATGGCCACACGGGTGCTGGAGGCGGCGCTGCGTGACTCCGACGACGACCCGGCCCTCCGCGCCGCGTACTGCCGGGCCATCGAGGCCGGCATCTGCGCCGAGCCCGAGCTGCCCCGCCTCATCGACGAGTTGGCGGAGCTCCGGCTGGTGGACCTGGTGTCCACCACGGCCCGCTGGCGGGGTCGCTTCACCAAGTACGCCGGCGGCACGGGGGCGGGGCAGGTCGAATGAACCACCGCTATCCGTTCATCGTCATCGAGGGACTCGACGGCACCGGCAAGACGACGCTACGCAAGGGTCTGTTCCGGCTCTGGGAGGGGCTCTACGGAGTCACCCCGCTGTGCATGCTCACCACCAACTTCCTCGCCGTCAACCAGGCTGCCGCCATCGTCACCGGCAAGTACCAGCCGAACGCCGGGAACCGTGACGCCTACCTGTCCGCGATCGCGGCGGACAAGCGGGCCACGCTGGATCGTCTCGTGCTCCCCCAGCGGCCGGCCCGGCCCGTGATCGCGGATCGCTGGCTCCTCAGCGAGCTGGCCTTCTTCGCCGTGAAGCACGACATGAGGGTGTCGGAGACATACGAGGCGCTGGCCGCGCAGCTCACCGCGGCCCCGGATCTCACGCTCGTCCTGGACCTGGAGACCGACACCTCGATGAGCCGGGCACAGACCCGCCAGGGTGACGCCGTTCGGGCCGACTGGGACGTGCACGACGTCCAGAGCCGGGTTCGCGAGACCTACGAGGCCGTGGTCACGAAGCCCGACGAGTTCCCGCTCCTCGGCGACGTGGTCCGCCTGGACGCCCGCCGGCCCCGGTCCGAGGTGCTGCTCGCCGCCTGGGACGTACTGCGCGAACGGCAGCTGGTGCCGTCGCTCCCCGCCCACGCGGAAGGAGGAGAGACCCATGGCTGACGACACGAAGGCGATGCATCTGCGCAAGGCCCTCGACGACAGCGAGCGGAAGCACCCGCTCCTGGCGATCGGTGCGGTGAACGCGCTCGCCGCGCACGTCGCGGCGGAAGCGGGCTTCGACGCCCTGTGGGTGAGCGGTCTGGAGGTCTCCGCGGCCTCCGGGCTGCCGGACGCCAACGTCCTGGGCCCGCGGGACCTGTCCGACGTCGTCGCCTCGCTCGGCCGCGTCACCGAGCTGCCCGTCATCGTGGACGTCGACAACGCGGGTGGCTCGGGGCGCACAGCGGAGCGGTTCGCGTCCGACTTGATGCGCGCCGGAGCCGCGGCGGTGTGTGTCGAGGACAGCGCGTACCCGAAGTGCAACAGCTTCGCGGCCCACCGGGCCCAGACCCTCGCCGACCGGGACCTGCTGTGCGAGCAGGTGGGGCACATACGGAAGGTCGTCGACGACGGCCTCGTGGTCGTGGCCCGCACCGAGGCCCTGATCGCCGGCGAGGACATGGCCACGGCGATCGCCCGTGCCGAGGCGTACGCCGAGGCCGGGGCGGATGCGGTACTCATCCACTCCAAGGACGCGACCGGTGAGCAGGCGCGGGCCATCGGGCGAGCCTGGAGTCACGGCGTGCCGCTGGTCAGCGTGCCCACGGCGTTCCGCGACCTGAGCGCCAGGGAACTCGGCGAGGCCGGCTTCCACATCTGCATCTACGCGAACCAGCTCAGCCGTGCCGCCCTCGCGGGTATGCGCGCCGCCGCCCGTCAGTTCCGTCGCGGGGGGGGAGTTTCCGCTCCACCGTCGCTGGGTCTCTGGCAGAGGTCGGCGACCTGATGCGCGTCGGCGAGCCGGAGGCGCTGTCGTGCGTCTGACACCCGAGCTGCCTCGGATCAGTGTCTCCGTGAAGGCGGCGATCGTGCGCGACGGCGCCGTCCTGCTGCTGTCGTACGACGACGAGGCCGGGTTCCACTACAACCTTCCCGGCGGCAAGGCCCAGGTCGGCGAGGACCTGCGCCAGGCCGTGAACCGCAAGGTCGCGCAGGAGACCGGCCTGCAGGTCGTGGCCCGGCGTCTGCTGTGCGTCGTCGAGTACCTCCCCGAGTCGTGGCAGGGCGAGTTCGGGGACGTACAGAAGGTTCAGTTCAACTTCCTCGCGGAGCAGGTGGACGACGCTGAGCCGCGCATGCCGGAACCGCCGGACCCCATCCAGGTGGGCTTCGAGTGGGTTCCGCTGGAACGTCTGGGCGACGTGTACCTGTTGCCCCGGATCAACCGCCCGCTGTCGGCGGCGTTGAGCGGGGAGCTCGCAGACCCCTTCGTGGACAGGTGGTGACCTTCATGGATCCGAAGCTGAAGGATCTGCGGGAGTGGCTGCTACGGGAGCACGCCGGGACGGTCTGTGCCGACCGGCTCCGCGTGATCGCCGACGAGCTCGCCGACCTGACTGACCGCGGTCTGCCGGGAGCTGTGGTCGAACTCGGTTGTTATAGGGGCGCGATGGCCCTCTGGATCCGTAGCGTGCTCGAATCGCTGGGCGACCACAACCGCGAGATCCACGTCTACGACTCCTTCCAGGGCATGCCCGCGCCCGGTGCCGAGGACTCGGATCATCTGGCGGCGGGCGAGCTCCGGTCGTCCCCGGACGACGTGCGCGCCACGCACGCGGCCTGGGGCAGGCCGGCGCCGGTCATCCATCCGGGATGGTTCAACGAGACCCTTCCCAAGGAGCTGCCCGACGAGATCGCGTTCGCCTACCTGGACGGCGACTTCTACGACTCGACCCTGACGGGACTCACGCACTGCGTCACCCGCCTGGTGCCGACGGGTGTGTTGCTCATCGACGACTACGCGGACACGGCGGTCAATCCACGAGCCTGGGACGGGCTCCCTGGGGTGAAGCGCGCCTGCGACGCCTACTTCGGCGCGCCGTCGCCGGTGACCGTTGTCGTCGGCGAGGGTGATCTCGCCTTCGGCCGGTACGAGAAGCCGGAGTCTCTCGGATGAGCGCAGTCCTCGTGGTGCGCGGAGCGGCGGACTCGGGGGCGATCCGCCGCGCCCTGCCCGATGTCCTCGTACACGAGTTGCCGGACCTGGACTCGCCGCTGCCCGCCGACACGGCCGTGCTCGTCCTGCGCTCCGGCGTCCGGCTCGGCGAGAGGGAGCTCGACGCGCTCCCTCACCTGCGGCACGTCGTACGGACCGGCTCCGGCATCGACCACATCGACGTGAACGCCCTCCGGCACCGTGGCATCACGCTGCACCGCAACGCCGAGGCCGGCGCGGACGCCGTAGGTGAGTGGATCCTCGCCGCTGCCCTCACCCTGGCCCGGCGGATCCCGTTAGGCCATCACGCGCTGCTGCTCGGCCAGCACGAGAAGCAGGCGTGCATGGGAGCGTCACTCGGCACCCTGGCCGCAGGTATCTGGGGCGCAGGTCCGGTCGGGCTGGCCGCCGACTGGGCCCTCGCCCCCTACGTGGGCCGGACGGCCTTCGCCGCGTGGCCGTCGAACCCTCCCGGTCTGCGCGAGCTGTCGCCGACAGCCCTCATGGAGCAGTCGCAGGTACACGTCATCGCTCTGCCACTGCGCCTCACGACCGAACAGCTCATCGGCGAGGACTTCCTCGCACGCGTCGCACCGCAGCGGCCTCTGCTGATCTGCGCAGGGCGGCTGGAGACCCTCGACGTCGCCGCCTGCCTGCGGGCACTGGCGGACGGGAGACTCTCCGGCCTCGCCCTCGACCCAGTCGAGCGGGAGCACCTCCCGCTCCTCACCGGCTCCACGACGCCGCTCAACCTCCTGGCCTCACCCCACATCGGCGCCCAGCGCTCCGACGTGCGCGGCGCGCTCGACATATGGGCCATAGATCTCCTCAGGGAGATCACCGCTGACAACAGGATCCTGATCGAAGGAGGCCACCGGTGAACCCATCGGCACGACTGCGCCGAGAGATCGCCGACAGAGTCGCCCAGGCGCTGGTCGCGTCCGGCGAGGCCCGCGAGGTCTGGCTGGAGGGAGCCCTCGCCTGCGGCTTCGCCCACGCAGCCAGCGACATCGACCTGCGTGGCATCGTGGACGGCGACCTTCCGGTGTGGGAGTCGCGCATCGTGGACGGCGTCCGTGTCGACCTCCAGGCGGTGGGGCCGCAGCGGGCGGAGGAACTCCGTCACCTGCTCCGCTCCTTCGACGTGCGCCGCGACGACCTCGGATCGTTCCGCCGGGTACGCGCCTCGATGCACGACCTCATGTGTCTGCGCACCGCTCTCTCGTACGGCTCCGGGCGCTGGGATCCGGTGCTCGATCCCGGGGAGCGCCAGGGCTACCGACGCTGGGCGGTCGCCGACCAGGCCGAGGTCGCGGCGAGCCTCGCGGAGGATCTGACCGGCCTCGTCGAGGACGGTCTGGCCGAATCGGTCGGCGTCGTGTGCCGGAAGCTGGAGACCTGCCTCACCGCGCTCGGCTGCGCGGCGGCCGGCCACCCGGTCCTGGGCGACAAGTGGCTGCCGCTGCTTGCCGGCGCGCAGCCCCGCCCGTCGATCGACCCGGCTCGCGCAGAGACGTGGGAGTGGTTCCGTCCCGTTCAGCGACGCGTGGCCAGAGCGCTCCTGGACTGCTGGCCCGTCGACGCCCCGCTGCAGAAGCCTCCCCATCTGGGTGCCCCTGACGCCGGCTGGCTGCCCCAGCGGTACGCCGATGGGTGGTTCCTTCGCCGTGGCGACGTCCACATCCCCATCACCGGCGGACAGCTTCTCGGGTGGCTGTCCACGATCTCCACCGATGGCGCGTAGACCGCGCCTCTCCTCCTCCGGAGTCCTCTGATGCCCGTCACCCGCACCGCCTCCATCGACCTGGAGAGTCTCTACGCCCCGCTGTCGAGCACCGGCCCGGACACGGCCGTCTCCGTCATCCTCAAGCTCCGCGGGGAAACCTGCGACATCGACTGCCTGTACTGCTTCGAGAAGCGCAAGGAGTCACCGGGCGGCGCCCGGATCAGCGCGAAACAGGTCCACCGCCTCGGTTCGATCTTCTCCGGGCGTCCGCTCAGCGTCGAACTCCACGGCGGGGAGCCCCTGACCGCCGGCCGGGAACAGATCGCAGAGATCCTGGACGCGCTCGCCGCACAGCCGAACGTCATCCGCGTGAGCCTCCAGACCAACGGTCTCCAGCTCAACGACGCCTGGCTGGACCTGTTCGAGCGGCACTGCCCCCAGCTGGAGATCGGCATCTCCCTCGACGGGGACGCGCTGGGGAACTCGTGGCGTGTCGGTTACGACGGCCGCCCCACGTACCCCCGAGTGATCGAAGCCCTGGAACTCCTCGGCCGTCGGGAACGCCGCGTCGGCGTCATCTGCGCCGTCACCCCGTACGTCCTCGGCCGGGCCTCCGAAGTCATGGAGCACCTCGCCTCCTTTCCCGCCGTCACGACGGTCAGCCTGGTGCCGTGCTTCGACGCGGCGGTCACCCGTTCGACCACGGTGGCGGGATCCCGTACGCCGACCAGCCGGACACTCCAGCGACGGGCCATCGGCCCCACCGGCCCGGCCTGGGCCGTCACGCCGCGTCAGTACGCCGACTTCGTGCTGGAGGCCGCCCACCACTGGGTCGCCGACGGCCTGTTCCGCCGCGTCAAGCTGGAGCCCGTCGTCTCCGTCATCCGCCGCCTGAGGGGTCTACAAACCCGTTCCTGTCACTTCTCCGACCTGAAGTGCGACCACGTCCTCACCCTCTATCCCGATGACCGCCTGGGAAGCTGTGACGAGCTGCCCTGGCCGCAGGCCGGCCTGGCCGCGCTCGGTGACGTACACGCTGCGGCCGACGTGGCCGGCGCCCAGGGCAGCTCTCCCCTGCTCCGGCAGGCACGCTCCCTGGTCACCAAGTGCACGACCTGCGACTACCGCGACACCTGCGGCGCGGGCTGCCCGGCGGTCCGCCTCCGCTTCGCCGCCGCGGGCGACGAAGACGCGTACTGCGACCACCGCATGCGCCTGATCGACGGCGTCGCCACCCTGCTCGCCCAGCCGGATCTCCCGCCCAGCGCCTCCTGTTCCCGGCTACGTTGGCGTCCCGTCCGCCCCAACGACATGCACCACGTCGCGGCGTTCCTGGCCCGCTGGGACGACCCCGCCGTACCGCGCCCGCCAGCACGCCTCCAGGTAAGCGCCCACGGCAACATCAACACGGTCGGCCTCCCCGGCATCCACGAGGCGGACGATCTCGACCCGCGACACCCCCAGTGGTACGAGGGCATCGAGCCCGGCGTCCGCCCGGTCGTCGACGCGCTCACCGCGGGCTGGAACACCGTCACCTACGACAGCTGCCAGGGCCACGCCTACGCCGACCTCCCCGCAGCCGAGCCCCGGTTCCTCTCGGTCGGCATCCTGCCGCGCGACCGCGCCGAGTACGCGCGAACAGCCGCGCGCCTGTGCCGTGCCGTCGGCCGAGCCGAGTCCTCCCTGCCCGGAGCGTGTTCGCTGGTCCTCGGCCGCAACGAGCTCACGTGCCGCACCACCGGCCGGGTGTATCCGACGCTCGACCTCCATCTCGTACCCTCTGCCGGCACCACGCCTGCCGAGTACTTCGATGACCTCAGCGAGGCCGTGCACGTACTCACGGAGGCCCTGGCCGAAGCCGTCTCTGCCCCACCGTCCACCCTCTGCGCCTGCGCGACCGAAGCCCACTCCAGCGATGGAGGCGAGCAGTGATCCACATCGCCGAGACGCTGTCCATCCGGACCGTGGAGAGCTTCCTCAAACCGAACGAGATCGAGCGCCTCAACGACGTCATGGACGACGCGCTCGGCCCCCTCGGGCGCGACCGGTACGGCGCGGGCCGACATACGACCATCCACGAGATCCCCGGCCACTCCCCCGCCGAGGCGCAGGACGTCTACGAGCCAGTCGGTCGGATCGAGATGACCGACATCCCGTACGAGGCGACCGCCCTCCTCGACCAGGCCCTCAAGCTCCACATGGCCGCCATCACGCGCACCCTGCCGTCGGTCACCGGCCACCGGCAGTGGATCTACCTCGAGTACGGCGCCAGCCAGTACATCACCCCGCATGCGGACGGCATCGCCCCCGATCCCCTCACCCGTCCTCGGCAGATCGCCGCCGCGACGGTCACGCTCACGGACATCCAGGACACAGGCGGGGCGTTCTACGTGGAGACCACGGGCAGCGGCGCCGTCTGGACCACCGACGAGGCGCCGACCGGGTCGGGTTACGCCCCGGGGATGCGCTTCGCACACGACGGAACGGACATGTCCTCCCCCTGGTTTCGCGCCATGCCCCGCACCCGATGGAGCGTCGCACCCGCTCCCGGCACTCTCGTGGTCTTCGGCAGCCAGCTCGTCCACGGCACCGAACCGGTCCGCGCCGGCCGCGTTCGCAAGTTCCTGACGGTCTTCGTCTCCGAGTAAGGAGCCATGCATCCGTGACCGGCCCCCGCGGTCCGCCCGTACCAGCCCTTCGCCCCGACCCACCGCCCCTACCTGAGGAGAGAGAGCGAGCAGTGGCAGACGACAAGACGTTCGACGAGTTCCTGGAGGCGGTCGCGTCCCTGCGTGACAGCGACCCCGTGCGCACCACCGCGCACACCTCCAACGCGGCCACCGAGACCTGGCTGGCCACTATGGTGCAGCCTGACGCCGCTGAGCCCACCACCGAGTCCTGACCCGCCACGGGGCCGGGCCCGTCCCGGTCCGGCCCCGTTCCACTCCCGGAGCCCCAGATGAGCGCTCACTCCCCGGAAGCCCTGGTCGCCCTCGGTGGCATCGCCGGCCACCAGCGCCAACGGACCAGCCGTATCGCCTCCGTGCTGGGCAACCGCCTCGGCTCGTCCGCTCTCGACTACGCCGTCGCCCACCACCTGCTCGAAGGCGCCGAACACGCGGCGCGCGCCCGGGACGCGGACCGCCTCGCCTGGTACCGCCGTACGACGGTGCGAGACCTGACCCACCTGTCAGCCGGCCCGCACATCGTGCTCAGCCCGCGCCCCGCGGACCTGCTCCGCTCGGAAATCTCCGAAACCGCGTACTACCTCGTAGGCCCCGACACCAGCCCTGCCCCGCCCAAGGCCCTTGGCCTCGTTCGTGCCGCCCTTGCCTCCGCGACCGAGCACGGCTTCGGCACCCTGCTCGCCCAACACGCCCCCATCATCTGCCTGCTCAACCGCCGCCGGCTGAACGAGACTCTCCACAGCTGGGCCCTCACCCGCCTCCCCGGGACCGTCTTCACCGACTACACCGCCCACCCCGAGGTCCTGGCCCGCGACCTGATCCACGAGGCCGCCCACAACTGGCTCAACGACGCCTTGGCCGCACACGACGTGCGCCTCCCCGCCGACCTCACCTTCTTCTCACCCTGGCGTGGGACTACTCGTCCCGTATACGGCTTCCTTCACGCCTGCTGGGCCTTCTCCCTCACCGTGCTGTACACGCGGCAGGCCCGCTGCGGCGCCACCGGTGCTGTGGCTTCCTTCCTTGACGCCCACCTGCGCCAGCAGGAGGGCCGGTTCGCCTCCGTACTCGATTCGCTCGCGGAGGCACTCTCGTTCGTTCCCACTGAGGCAGTCCGTGATCGCATCAACCGGGCCGTGAGCGGGGTCGTGCCACCGGCGGAACCGCCATCGGTTGTTCTGGCAACGCCTCTGGCTCGACAGGCCGCGGGCCCCATTCCCAGGAACGGGCCCGGACCGCGTCACGCCGCCAGGGACCAGTGAACGTCCTCCGAGAAGGAATCGAGAACGACAAGCTGAGGCTGGACGAACACCACCGCCACTCCAGACCGAGTCGTCATGCGACTCGTATGAATACGCACCACGACGCGCACCCGACCACCGGGAGGAACTACCTCAGCCGACAGCGCTCGCACTGCCTCGGAAAAGTCCCAGGATTCTGAGGTCAGTCGGAATACACCAAGCTCTTCCGCTCCTGCGATGCTGAGCAGCAACGACACTTCAGGACGCGGGCCGGTGCCTGCCCGTGCCTTGACCATCTGGTCGCAAGTCCTTGTGCGCCCGTTGGCCTTGCCAGCCTCCGACCGAGTCAAAGCCGCGGAACCCGCCTGGTCCATTTGGAGGGTAGCGGGCCCCCGCCGTCGGACCGAGTTGCAAACAAGTGCAGTGGGACCGGCGAGTGTCGCTTCAACGGCGCTCCGGTCCAGGATCACCTCGGTGGCTCCGGCCTGCCCTGGCGCTTCCCTCATCCTTCCTCGAGCCGGGCGGCCAGGTCCGCAGCCTTCGCCTCGTCGTTGATCAGGATCGCCCATGCGGGCTCGTCGGTCGACCGGCCGTGTTGGTAGGCAATGCGCAACTCGCCCGCGACCAGTTCGGTTTCCGGGTTCGACATCTGCGGCTCCTGGCGTTCACTCGGCTGAGGACGCCAGGATGCGGCCGATACCCGGACTTGACAGTACCGCGAGATCCGTCTGAGGCCCTCAGAGGCCTGCAGTCCGGAAGCCGCCGCTCAGGCTCAGGGGATCCTGCTCGGGACCGTGCAGGACTCCGGGCACCCACCGCACCGGGGCCGATGCCGAGAACACCGTCACCCTGACCCCGAAGTCCAGCAGAATCTGCTTGCGGGCCTGGACGTCCGGGGCCTTCATCCATCGGTCCTCCACCGTTTCGCCGGTAGGGCGCTGCACGGATATTGGGAGCCGGGCGGCAATGCTGCGCGCTCTTCCAGCCCTTGTTCCGGGCGGTGCACGCGTACCGAGGTGGGGCGTCGGCGGACGTCTGGGTGAAGAGCCGGTTGTGGCACTGGCCGCACAGGGCCACTTCCGTCAGGAGGTACGACCGGTTGGTCTTGCGGCCCCGATATGGCGTGTCGCTGGCACGGAGCACCTCCTTCAGGGCGTTGTGCGTGGTGCGGTTCCACAATCCCTCGCTCAGGCGCACCGGGTTTCCCGTCCGGTCGATGACGGGCTTGCCCTGGTGGACGAGGTAGCCCATGGCCGCCTCGGACAGCAGCATGTTGCGCAGGCTCGTGGGGTACCAGGGGCGCCCACCGGCCGGCTTGCCGTACATGATGGCAAGGTGATCGGTCGGCGATAGCTCGCCAAGACGGTTGAGGCGAGCGGCCTCACTGCTCACCGACACGTTCTCGGGGTCGGCGAGGATGCGGCGGGCGATGGTCCGTAGGACCTCGGCCGCATGCGGGTGGAGCTCGACGCGGTCGACCCGGCCGTTCGGCACGGTACGGACGTACTGGAAGCCGTACGACGGCTTGCCCTTCGGGCGGCCCGCGGCGCGTATCTTCTTGGTGGCGTCGCGGTTGCGCCGCTGGATGGCGCGCAGCTCCATCTGCGCGCCCCAGGCCTCCATGGTGAAGCGGTTCTCGTCGTTCGGGTCGTCGAGGTTCCAGACGCCCTCGTGCCCGTAGGAGACGAGGAGCTTGCCCTCGTCGCGCATCTTGTAGCCGGTGTTCAGGCAGTCGACCACGTTGCGGCCGAGCCGGTCGACGGCCGCGGCGACGAGCCCGTCGTACTTGCCCCGCTCGTCGCGGAGCCACGGACCGAGCTTGGGACGGGTCATCGGGTCGGTGGCGCCGGACACCTCCCAGTCGTCCGCCCAGTCGATGAGGTGTCCGCCGATGGCGGCGGCAGCCGTCAGCACGTCCTCCCGCTGCCGCTCGGGCGAGGTCGTGGCGGCCTTCACCCGCGACAGCCGGCGTACTCCGAGCAGGCACTTTCCGCAGCCGTCGTACGGCCGCTCGATCTCGTCCATGGTGGTACCGCGCATCTTTCTCCCGTTTCGCCGGAGCGTCAGGAGAATTGGCGGCCACACCCAGGACGATCTTGATCGGCTCGATCAGCCCAGGAAGCTCAACCGCACCTGACGCTCGGGGTTGTCGACGTTCGTGTCGACCACACAGACCGACTGCCACGTGCCCAGCGCCATCTCGCCGCCGACGACGGGGATGGTCGCGTGCGGCGGGACGAGCGCGGGCAGGACGTGGTCACGGCCGTGGCCCGGACTGCCGTGCCGGTGCCGCCAGCGGTCGTCCGCCGGGAGCAGGCCGTGCAGGGCGGAGAGCAGGTCGTCGTCGCTGCCCGAGCCGGTCTCCAGGATCGCCACGCCGGTCGTCGCGTGGGGCGTGAACACGTTCAGCAGTCCGTCCCGTCCCGCGGCCGCCTCGCGCAGGAACGAGACGCATTCGGCGGTCAGGTCGTGGACCACCTCCCTGGTGCCGGTGGTGATGCGCAGCGTCAGTGTGGTGAATGCGTGGCTCATAGGGCCATGGTGACCTATCGGAACGCGCCGGATCGACCGCCGTGACGCGCGGCGGGGCCGGCATCCCGAGCCACGCCGGCCCGGCCGGCCGGGGCCTGCGGCGCCCGGCGCCGCGGGGACGCCCCGTGGACGGAGGGGCTCAGGAGTCGCACGATGTGAGCATGGCGACCGACGCTGCTTCAGCCACGGGCCGGCTGCCCGGCGCCGCCGACGTCGTGATCATCGGCGGCGGGGTCATCGGTGCGAGCATCGCGTTCCCTCTCGCCGAGGCCGGGGCCGGGCGGATCCTGGTCCTGGAGCGGGACACCCCCGAGGCGCCCGCCGTCAGCACGTTCCTGTACGCGACCGGCTTCTCCGGGCACGGCTTCCCGCAGGCACCCGCCGTCGGCGAGGTGGTGCGCGACCTGTGCCTGGGGCGGACGCCGTTCCTCGGCGTGGGCCCGCTGACCGCCGACCGTTTCGAGCGGGCCGGTGCCACGGCGCGTCCGGAGGCCCACATCATCTGATCGCTCACGGAGGTTCGTATGGTCCCCGCCTGGCGGCTGCGCGCCGCGTTCGCGCGCCGGCTCTCCGACATGTACGGCGCCGAAGTCCCCGCGTACACCACACTGCTGGAGGTCGCGGGACAGGTCAACGACGATGTGCTGAGGAAGAGCGGGGCGGCGGCCGAACGGCTCGGCAGCATCGAGCGGGTCACGGCGGAGCGGCACGGCGCCATCCGCGTGGGTACGGCGCGCGAGTTGCGGCAGGTGGCCCGGGTGTTCGCCGCGATGGGCATGGAACCGGTCGGCTTCTACGACCTGCGGGACACGGCCGAGACCGCCGTACCCGTGGTGTCGACGGCGTTCCGGCCGGTGGCGCCGAAGGAGCTGGCCCGCAATCCGTTCCGGGTCTTCACCTCGTTGCTGACGTCGGACGACCCGCGCTTCTTCGATGCCGGGCTGCGGCAACGGCTGACGGGTTTCCTGGCCCGGCGGGAGCTGTTCCCGCCGGAGCTGCTGGAGCTCGCCGCGCTCGCCGAGAGTGCGGGCGGACTGCCGCCGGACCGGGCCGAGCGGTTCCTCACGCTGGCGGTCGAGGCGTTCGAGCTGTCGCCCGAGCCGGTGGACCGCGCCTGGTACGAGGAGTTGGAGCGGGTGTCCGCCGTCGCCGCGGACATCGGAGGCGTGACGAGCACGCACGTCAACCACCTCACGCCGCGCGTGCTGGACATCGACGAGCTGTACCGGCGCATGGCCGGCCGGGGCATCGCCATGATCGACCGGATCCAGGGGCCGCCGCGCTGGGACGGCCCGGACGTGCTGCTGCGCCAGACGTCTTTCCGTGCGCTCGCCGAGCCGCGCTCGTTCCGGGAACCGGACGGCCGGATCACCTGCGGCTCCCTGCGGGTGCGGTTCGGCGAGGTGGAGGCACGGGGCATCGCCCTCACCCGGGCGGGCCGTGCGCTGTACGACGAGCTGATCACCCAGCCGGCCGAGGTGTGGGCCGCCCGCTTCCCGCGCACCGAGCGCGAACTGGCCGTGACGGGCCAGGGGTTCTTCACCTACGAACCCGCGGCGGACCGCCCGCGCGACGGAACCCCCGCACCCCGTGACATCCACGACGGGCTCGCCGGACTCCTCGACGCCGGCTGGATCGCCGCCCGGCCGATCGTCTACGAGGACTTCCTGCCGCGCTCCGCCGCCGGGATCTTCCAGTCGAACCTGGACCGGATGGGGAGCCGTGACGCCGCCCTGGCGGGCACGCCCTACGACCGGGACTGGCTGGCCGGGGCCGTGGACCGGCCGGTGCACGACCCGTTCGCGCTCTGCGCCGCCGAACAGGAGCGCTCGCTGGTGCGGACCCTGAAAGCCCTCGACCTTCCCCCTGAGGAGCCCGTATGACCACCTCCGCCCTGCCCACCACGGATGTGCTGCGCGAGCGCGCCGAGCGCGCGCTGCTGTGCTGCGGAGCCGCCGTCCCCACCCGTGACGGGACCCGGGGCGGCGGGAACGCCGGGGACGCCCGGGCCGGGGACGGGGGGATCACCGCACGCACTCCGCTCACCGGCGGGGTCCTGCACCGGCTGTCCGCCGCCTCGCCCGAGGAGGTGGACCGGGCGGTGACAGCCGCCGACGACGCCTTCCGGCAGTGGCGTTCGGTGCCCGCGCCCCGCCGCGGCGCGCTGGTGAAGCGGCTCGGCGAACTGCTCACCGCACACAAGGAGGACCTCGCCGAGCTGGTGACCGTCGAGGCGGGCAAGATCCGCTCGGAGGCGCTGGGCGAGGTGCAGGAGATGATCGACATCTGTGACTTCGCGGTCGGGCTGTCGCGCCAGCTGTACGGACGGACGATGGCGTCCGAGCGCCCCGGGCACCGGCTCTCGGAGAGCTGGCACCCGCTCGGTGTGGTCGGGGTGATCTCGGCGTTCAACTTCCCCGTGGCCGTCTGGTCCTGGAACACCGCCTTGGCCCTGGTCTGCGGTGACACCGTGGTGTGGAAACCGTCGGAGCTGACCCCGCTCACCGCGGTCGCCTGCGACGCCCTGCTGGCCCGCGCGGCGGCCGACCGCGGGGCCCCGGCCGGTGTGCACCGGCTGGTCGTCGGCGGGCGGGAGACCGGGGAGCGGCTGGTCGACGACCCGCGGGTGGCCCTGGTCAGTGCCACGGGGTCGGTGCGGATGGGGCGGCTGGTCGCGCCGCGGGTGGCGGCCCGGTTCGGCCGCTGTCTGCTGGAGCTGGGCGGCAACAACGCGGCGGTGGTCACCCCGTCGGCCGATCTGGACCTCGCCGCGCGGGGCGTCGTCTTCTCGGCGGCGGGCACGGCGGGCCAGCGCTGCACCACCCTGCGCCGGCTGATCGTGCACGAGGACGTCGCCGAGGCACTGACGGAGAAGATCGTGCACGCATACGGGCAGCTGACGGTGGGCGACCCCTTCGACGCGGCCACGCTGGTCGGGCCGCTGATCGACGGGCGGGCGCGCAGGGCCATGGAGGAGGCGCTGGCCGAGGCGCAGGCGGACGGCGGGAAGGTGCTGACCGGTGGGGAGCGGCTCCTCGCCGAGGAGGCCCCGCAGGCGGCCTATGTGCGGCCGGCGGTGGTACGGATGCCGGCACAGACCGCCGTGGTCCGCCGGGAGACGTTCGCCCCGATCCTGTACGTGCTCACCCACCGGACGCTGGAGGAGGCGATCGCCCTGCACAACGGGGTGCCTCAGGGGCTCTCGTCGAGCATCTTCACGGGGGACCAGCGGGAGGCCGAACGGTTCCTGGCGGCAGACGGCTCGGACTGCGGTATCGCCAACGTCAACATCGGCACCTCGGGTGCCGAGATCGGCGGGGCGTTCGGAGGCGAGAAGGAGACCGGCGGCGGGCGCGAGTCGGGGTCGGACGCGTGGAAGGCGTACATGCGAAGGGCGACGAACACGGTGAACTACGGCGAGGGCCTGCCGCTGGCCCAGGGCGTGAATTTCCTGTAGCGCGCGCCCGGGAAGATCCCCGCACCCCACACGGTTAGTAGAAACGTGAACGATTTTGGGGTACGAGACGTGGACGTCGTCGTCATCGGTGCCGGTCAGGCGGGGCTCTCCGCCGCCCATCACCTGCGGCGCGCCGGACTGGAGCCCGACCGGGACTTCGTCGTGCTCGACCACGCCCCGCGGCCGGGCGGCGCCTGGCAGTTCCGCTGGCCCTCCCTGACGTACGGCAAGGTGCACGGCATGCACGCCCTGCCCGGTATGGAGCTCACCGGTGCCGACCCGGACCGGCCGTCCTCGGAGGTGATCAGGGAGTACTTCACACGCTACGAGGACGCCTTCGGCCTGCGCGTCCACCGACCGGTCGGCGTCCTCGCGGTACGCGACGGCACGGACGGCCGGCTGCTCGTGGAGAGCACCGAGGGGACGTACGCCGCCCGGGCGCTGATCAACGCGACCGGGACCTGGGACCGGCCCTTCTGGCCGCGGTATCCGGGGCAGGAGACCTTTCGCGGACGGCAGCTCCACACGGTGGACTATCCGGGCCCGGAGGCGTTCGCCGGGCTGCGTGTCGTGGTGGTGGGCGGCGGCGCCTCCGGCACCCAGCACCTGATGGAGATCTCCGGGGTGGCGGCGGAGACCACCTGGGTCACCCGGCGGGAGCCGGTGTGGCGCGAGGGGCCCTTCGGGGAGGTCGAGGGCCGGGCGGCGGTCGCGCTGGTGGAGGAGCGGGTGCGGCGCGGGCTGCCGCCACGGAGCGTGGTCAGCGTGACAGGACTGCCGCTGAACGACGCGATCAGGCACGCCCGGGAGCGCGGGATCCTGGACCGGCTGCCGATGTTCGACCGGATCACCCCGACGGGGGTCGCCTGGAGCGACGGCCGGACGGTGGAGGCCGATGTGATCCTCTGGGCGACCGGCTTCCGTGCGGCGATCGACCATCTGGCTCCGCTGAAGCTGCGTGAGCCGGGCGGCGGCATCCGGCTGGACGGCACGCGCGCGGTCCGCGACGAACGGATCCATCTCGTCGGGTACGGGCCTTCGGCGTCGACGATCGGCGCCAACCGGGCCGGGCGGGCGGCGGTCCGGGCTGTCGTGCGGCTGCTGCAGCGGACGCCCGCGGGCGTCTGACGAGGGCACGTCGGCCCCCGGGCACCCTCCGGGCGCGCCGCCTGACAGGCACACCCCGCGCCGGCCGGATGCACGTCCGGCCGGACACGTCGCCGGCCGCGGGCACCGTCCGTCGGACACGCACTCAGTCGGAAGCTGCCGCGCGGCGCCGGTTGAACTCCTCGACGTTGCGCTGGTGCTCCTCGTAGTCGGCGGTGAAGCGGGTGTCCCCCGGCTGCACGGTGACGAAGTACAGCCAGTCCCCCGGTGCCGGTTCGACCGCGGCGTGCATGGCCGCCTCGCCGGGGTTGTCGATCGGGGTGGGCGGCAGCCCCTGGAGCTCATAGGTGTTGTAGGGGCTCTGGATCCTGGTGTCGGCGTGGGACGTGTCGACGGTGGAGCGCCCGAGGGCGTAGTTGAGGGTTGAGTCCATCTGGAGCGGCATGCCCTGGGCGAGCCGGTTGTAGATGACCCGGGACACCTTGGCCATGTCCGTCACGGTGTCGGCCTCGGCCTGCACGATGCTGGCGATGGTCACCGTCTGGTAGAGATCCATGCCGTTGCGCCGGGACCCGGTGCTGATCCGGTTGGCCCCGAACCGCTGGGCGGCGGTGTCGACCATGTAGGTGAGCAGGCTCTGCGGGGTCGTCTTGCGGTACACGGGATAGGTGGCGGGGAACAGGAATCCCTCCGGGTTCCCCCGGGCGCCGGCGGGCAGTGCGAGCCCGCCTCCCACGGCGATCCGGCGCGCGGTGCCGGGCGGTACCTTCAGAGCCTTGTCGACCGCCTCGTACACCCGTGTGGCTCTCCAGCCCTCGGGGACGAGAAGCATCCTCGGCTGCTCGGGGCGGGGCGCCGGGGGCTCCTCCTCGGCCAGCAGCAGCGGCACGAGCACTGCCGCCGCCGCGACCACGACCAGCCCCGCGACGAGCGAGAACAGGGTGCGGCGTGACATGCGGCGCCGGCGCCGGGGCATACCGCCGGGGGACTTCTTCAGCATGCGGGCACGCTATGCGCGCCGGTCGGCGTCCCGGGCCCGGTACGGATCACACGCGCATGATGAGCACACGATCGGCGGATCCGATCTTCGCCCTCAGGGGGTCGCGGGGGCCAGTTCCGCGTCGCCCCGCACCAGGGCGGCGTACCGGCCGTCGCGTGCCAGCAGCTCGTCGTGGCTGCCGCGCTCGGCGATGCCGCCGCGGTCCAGAACGATGATCTCGTCGGCGTCCCTGATGGTGGAGAGCCGGTGCGCGATGGTGATGGTGGTGCGGCCCGCGGAGAGCGCGTCGATGGCCTGCTGCACCGCGTGCTCCGTGCGGGTGTCGAGGGCGCTGGTGGCCTCGTCGAGGATCAGGACGGGCGGGTCGCGCAGGATGGTGCGGGCGATGGCGAGGCGCTGCTTCTCTCCGCCGGAGAAGCGGTAGCCCCGCTCGCCGACCAGGGTGTCGTACCCGTCGGGGAGGGAAGCGATGTGATCGTGTATCTGTGCGGCGCGGGCGGCGGCCTCGATCTCCTCGTCGGTGGCCTCGGGCCGGGCGAAGCGCAGGTTGTCGGCGACGGAGGCGTGGAAGAGATAGGTCTCCTGGGAGACCACTCCCACGGCGCGGGCGAGGCTGTCGAAGTCGAGGTCGCGCACGTCGATGCCGTCGAGCATGACCCGGCCGCCGGTCACGTCGTACAGCCGCGGAACGAGATAGCTGAGGGTGGACTTGCCGGAGCCGGTCGGCCCGACGACGGCCAGGCTGCCGCCCGCCGGCACGGTCACGTCGATCTTCCGCAGCGTGGGTCCGCTCTTGTCGTCGTACTGGAAGTCGACGTCCTCGAAGCGCACTTCCCCGCGGGCCTTGTCGAGCCGCACGGGGTCCTCGCGCTCGGTGATGTCGACCGGCAGGTCCAGATACTCGAAGATCCGCTGGAAGAGCGCGAGCGAGGTCTGGATCTCGACTCCGGTGGAGAGCAGGCTCACCGTCGGCCGGAAGAGGCCCTGCTGGAGGGAGACGAACGCGACGAGGGTGCCGATCGAGATGGCGGGGCCGCCGCCCTGCATCGCCAGTCCGGCCGCCCAGTAGAGCAGCGCGGGCATGGCCGCCATGACGATGCCGATGGTGGACATCCGCCAGCGCCCGGCCATGGAGGCGCGCACTTCGAGGCCGACGAGACGCTCGGACTCGGCGGCGAAGGACGTGGTGAGTGAGTCGGCCCGGCCCATGGTGCGGCCGAGGAGGATGCCGCTGACGGAGAGCGACTCGGTGACGGTGGCGGCCATCGCGGCCATCTGCTTCTGCCGCTGGGTGGTGATCCTCTTGCGTTCCCGGCCGACCCGGCGGCTGATCCACACGAACAGCGGCAGCAGGAGCAGCGAGACGACGGTGAGACGCCAGTCCAGGGCGAGCATCGCGACGACGGTCGCGATCACCGCGGTGAGGTTGGAGACGAGCGACGTGGCGGTGGAGGTGACGGTCGCCTGCATGCCTCCGATGTCGTTGGCGATGCGGGACTGGACCTCCCCGGTGCGCGTCCGGGTGAAGAAGGCGAGCGGCATGCGCTGCAGCTGGGCGTAGACCGCCGTGCGCAGGTCGTGCATGACGCGCTGGCCGACGGTGGTGGAGATGAGGGTCTGCAGCACTCCGAAGACGCTGGTGGTCACCGCGGTGAGGATCATGCCCAGGGCGAGCAGGCTGAGCAGCCCGGTGCGGCCCTGCGGGATGGCGGTGTCGAGGATCTCGCGGAGCAGGAACGGCGAGGCGACCGACACGAGCGACGAGGCGGCGACGAGCAGGCCGACGACGGCGAGCCGGCCGCGATAGGGCCGGAAGAGCCTCAGGATCCGCCTGATCTGGGCGGGCGGCTGGTCCGGGTCGGGTGGAGGTGGTGTCCAGGTGGACTCTGTGTGGATGCGCATGGGCTCCTTCGCGGCTCGGGATACGGCCCTGGCGCGGCCGATCGGTTGAGAGGATAGCTCATTGTTACCTATCCTCACAATGAGCGTAGTCCTGATAATATTCGCCCATGAACTCCCCCGACGCCGACGGCGTGCTGGCAGAACAGCTGCTGCGGCTGACCCGGCGGCTGCACCGCAGCCAGAAGCGGCAGCTGGAGACGGCCGACGTGGCCATCACTCCGGCCCAGTCTCGGCTGTTGCGCACGGTCGCGCACTACGACCGGGCGCCGCGCATGGCCGATCTGGCGGCCCGCCTGGAGGTGGTCCCGCGCGCCGTCACCAGCCTGGTGGACGGGCTGGAGGCGAGCGGACGGGTGCGCCGCGTCCCCGATCCGGCCAATCGCCGGGTCGTGCGCATCGAGCTCACCGAGACCGGCCGCGCCACCCTTCGGCAGCTGCGCAGCGCGCGCCGCGCGGCCGCAGAGGACATCCTGGCTCCATTGACCGCCGAACAGCGCGAGGTGCTCGGCGACCTGCTGTCCGCTCTGGTCGACGGCGTGCCGGAGCGCGGCTGCTGAAGCCGTCGTGCGCGGCACGCACGAAGCCTCGCGCGCCGCCGAGGGGACCGTGAGATGCCGCTGCTGCAGCCGAAGCCCGACGCTCTCCGCCCCGACGCGACACGCGATCCGGCCCCCGACCGGGTGCCCGCGCTGCTGGCGCACGGCACGCCCACGCGGTTGCGCGAGGAGCTGACGGCCGTCTTCGGCCCCGAGAAGGTGCTGTGGCAGGTCTCGGACCTCGTCCGGTACGCGTCGGACGCGAGCCCCTATCGCTTCGTGCCCCGGGTGGTGGTCGTCGCCGAGGACATCGACGACATCTCGGCGATCCTGTCGTTCGCGCACGGCAAGGGGCGCGAGGTGGTGTTCCGGGCGGCGGGGACGAGCCTGAACGGCCAGGCCCAGGGCGAGGACATCCTGGTGGACGTCCGCCGGCACTGGTCGGGTGTCGAGGTGCTGGACGGCGGCGCCCGGGCCCGGATCCGGCCGGGCACGACCGTCGCCCGGGCCAACGCCGCCCTCGCCCGGTACGGCAGGGTCCTGGGGCCCGACCCCGCCAGTGGCCTCGCCTGCACCATCGGCGGAGTCGTCGCCAACAACGCCTCGGGCATGACCGCAGGCACCACGCGCACCGCGTACCGGACCGTCTCCTCGCTCACCTTCGTCCTGCCGAGCGGCACGGTCGTCGACACCGGCGATCCGGCCGCCGACGAGGAGCTGGCGCGTGCGGAGCCGAAGCTCTGCGAGGAACTGCTCGCCATCAAGGCGGAGATCGAGGCCGACGCGGAGCTGACCGCCCGCGTCCGCGCCAAGCACGCCATCAAGAACACCAACGGCTACCGACTGGACGCCTTTCTGGACGGTTCGACGCCCGTGGAAATCCTGCGCGGGCTGATGGTCGGCTCCCAGGGCACCCTGGGCTTCATCTCCGAGGTCGTCTTCGACACCCTGCCGCTGGACCGCGAGGTGTCGACGGCGCTGCTCTTCTTCCCGTCCCTGCCGGCGGCGGCCGCGGCCGTGCCGCTGTTCGCCGAGGCCGGCGCGATCGCCGTCGAACTGATGGACGGCAATACGCTGCGCGCCTCGATCCGGGTGGCGGGGGTGCCGGCCGACTGGGTGGCGCTGCCGGGCGGCACGGCGGCGCTGCTGGTCGAGTTCCGCGCCCCCGACCCGGTGGCGCTGACGGCGTACGAGCGGGCCGCCGAACGGGTGCTGGCCGGCCTGGACCCGGTGGCTCCGGTGGCGTCGGTCACCAACGCGTTCACCCGGGACGCGCGGACGATCGCGGGGTACTGGACGGCGCGCAAGGCGTTCGTCACGGCGGTGGGCGGCGCCCGGCCGCCCGGTACGACACTGATCACGGAGGACTTCGCGGTGCCGCCGGCCCGGCTCGCGGAGGCGTGCGAGGCCCTGCTGGAGCTCCAGGAGCGGCACGGCTTCGACGCCGCCGTCGCGGGCCATGCCGCGCACGGCAACCTGCACTTCCTGCTGGCCTTCGACGCGTCCGATCCGGCCGACGTGGACCGCTACGCCGCGTTCATGGCGGACTTCTGCCGGCTGACCGTCGAGCGGTTCGACGGTTCCCTCAAGGCGGAGCACGCCACCGGCCGCAACATGGCGCCGTTCCTGGAGCTGGAGTGGGGAGTGGAGGCGACCGAGCTGATGTGGCGTACGAAGCAGGCCGTCGACCCCGACGGGGTGCTGGCCCCCCGTGTGGTCCTGGACCGCGATCCTCAGGGACATCTGCGCGGGCTGAAGACCATCCCGAAGACGGAGCCGATGGCCGATCCGTGCATCGAGTGCGGTTTCTGCGAGCCGGTCTGCCCCAGCAGGGACCTGACGACGACACCGCGTCAGCGCATCGTGCTGTGGCGGGAGATGATGCGGCAGGGCCCGGGCTCCCCGGTCGAGGACGGCCTGGTGGCGGCGTACGGCTATGACGCGGTGGACACCTGCGCGGGCGAGTCGCTGTGCGAGGCGGCCTGCCCGGTGGGGATCGACACCGGAGCGCTGATGAAGGCGTTGCGGCACCGCCGGCACTCGGCGCGCGAGGAGCGGGCGGCCGCACGGGCCGCGCACGGCTTCAGGGCCGTGGAGTCCGCGGCCCGGCTCGCCCTGGGCGCGGCGGAACTGGCCGGCGACCGGCTGACGGCGTCGGTGACGGGGCTGGCGCGCCGGGCGGTGCGGCCCGATCTCGTCCCCGGGTGGCTGCCCGCGATCCCGGGCGCGGCGGCCGGGACGCTGCCCCCGACCGAGCGGACGCCCGCGGTCGCCGTCTACTACCCCGCGTGCGTGAACCGGATCTTCGGCGATCCGCCGGGTCATGCGGGGCCGTCCCTGCCGCAGGCGGTGGTGGCGCTGTCCGCGCGGGCCGGGAGGCCGGTGTGGATCCCGGGGGATGTGGCGGGCACGTGCTGCGCCCTGGTCTGGCAGTCCAAGGGGTACGACGAGGGCAGCCATGTGATGGCGAACCGGGTGGTCGAGGCCGCCTGGGGGTGGACGGCGGGCGGGCGGCTGCCCCTGGTCGTCGACGCCTCGTCCTGCGCCCTGGGGCTGGCGCGGGAGGTGGTGCCGTACCTCAGCGAGCACAACCGTGAACTGCACGCGGAGCTCACGGTGATCGACTCGATCGTGTGGGCCGCGGACGAGCTGCTGCCGCGGCTGGAGGTGCGTCGGAAGACGGGCTCGGCGGTCGTCCATCCGACGTGCTCGATGCGCCGCCTCGGGGACGAGAACCGGCTGACCGTCCTGGCGGAGGCCTGCGCGGAGGAGGTCTTCGTGCCGGCGGACGCCGGCTGCTGTGCGTTCGCCGGTGACCGGGGCCTGCTGCACCGGGAGCTGACGGAGTCGGCGACGGCGCGGGAGGCGGCCGAGGTGACGGCGCGGACGTTCGACGTGCACCTTTCCGCGAACCGGATGTGCGAGATCGGGATGGACCACGCGACGGGGCGCCGCTACTACTCGGCTCTGCTGGAACTGGAGCGCGCCACCCGGCCCTGACACCGTCCGCGGCCGCGACGCGGTGACCGGGGCCCGTGCCCGGTCACCGGCGCGGGACCGCTCAGCAGCGGCGGCGGTCCTGGGTCACCGTGCCCTGGACGGTCCGCACGCTGCGGTCGTAACAGCCGTCCGAGCCGAGCAGCCGGTAGCGTTCGGAGGTCTCGCCCACCGCGTGCCGCTGGTCGCGAGGTACGCCCGTGGTGTACGTGGCGTCCCCGGTGTAGCGGTCGTCGAGCCGCGTCCAGCGGATCCGTTCGCCGCCGCGCAGCGTGACCGTGTCGGCGCGGTCGCCGAGGGAGAGCACGGTGCGCAGCCGGTCTCCCGCGCCCAGGGTGGTCTCGCCGTCCATGGTGTAGGTGCGCCGGGTGTGGGTGACGGTCGTGCCGCCGGTCACCGTCTCGTCGTCGGTCCAGGTCGCGGTCAGCGCGTCCCGGGTCTCGCCGTCGGTCCAGCGGTGCACGGAGCTGTTGCCGAGGGAGCGGCTGACGGTCGTCGTGACCCGGCCGTGCGAGGTGTCCACGTACCCGGCGACGGTGAGCCGGTGGCTGCCCCTGGTGTCCAGCCGGTGTGCGGTGCCCGGGGTGTACACGGAGGAGTTGACGGCTTCGCCGGCCTCGTGCCGGGTGAGCGCCCCGGTGACGACGGCGCGCTTCTCGTCCTGCCAGATCAGCACGTTGACGGGGGTGGACCAGCCGGTCTGCCCGGCGGGCACGCCGGCGACGGAGACCTCGACGCGGTGCGGTCGTCCGTCATTGAGCAGGCCGGCGAACGGTGTCAGGTCGTACTCGACCGGTTTGACGTCGAAGGCGCGCGGCGCCGGTGTCACGTACCACAGGAAGGGATTGGACCAGCCGCCGGTCCAGACCGTCGGGAACGGCGCGGCGATTCCGGCCGGCCGGCCGTCGACCCGGATCTGCACCTCGCGGTACGGTCCTCGGTCGGCCTTGCAGGAGTACGGTGCCGGCTCGGGCGCGGTCATGTACCAGTACTCCTCGCAGCCGCCGCCGGAGCCGGTGGCGTACACCTCGGCGACGATCCGCTCGGTGTTGCGCGGCGTGGTGAGCGACGCCGAGTCCAGTGGCAGCACCCGGTCGGGTGTGGTGGCGTCGGTACCACCGGGGTAGAAGGTCAGCGTCACCTTGACGTCGAAGACGCCCGTATAGGTGTCGTTGACGACGTTTCCGATGAGCATCTCGACGGGCTGGGGGCGTCGCAGGGTGTCGCTGTAACGGGTGATGTCCTTCTCGACCGTCCAGGTGATGCCGTCGGGCGAGGGCTGTGGCGTGGAGGTGCGGAAGACCTCGACTCCGCCGATGGTGAGGTGGCCGAGCCGGTCGTACTGCCGGCCCCGCACGCTGCCGTCGAGCCGCAGCACGACCTTGCCCCAGTGGGTGCCGCACTCCTCGGGCGGTACGTAGGTGCCCCGGTAGGGCGTGAAGTCGCGGAACCGCGCCTCGGCCACGGTCACTTCGCAGGCGGGTGTGGCCGGACGGGCGACGGGCGGGGCGGCGGTGACCGGGTCGTGCCAGTCGGTGCCGAACTCGGCGGGCGGCTCGGGTGCCGGTGGCGCGGCGGCCGCGGCCCGGGCGGGTCCCAGGAGGGCGCCGGCGGCGAGCACCAGCCCGCAGACCATGCTCATGACTCTCCGATTCCTCATGGACCGGGAGTGAAGCGCGGGACGCGCCGGGGGCACCAGGGCCGGTCGCCGGACCATGGCGCGTTCTGTTCCCCAGGGGGAGAAATTCGATTGCCCCGGACCGGGGCGGAACGCGAACCTTGCACGGTTTGAGCTTCCTGTCACCCCTCGATCCGAGCACTGGGGCGCCATGCAGATTCAGCAACTCCCGTACGCCGACCCCGGGGAACCGGACGTCCGGTCGGGCGCGCGCTTTCTTCTCTGGCTGGGCCGCAGACAACTGGGCGGTCAGGTCAAGTCGCTGTGCTGGGGTCTGCTGAACCAGCTGGGGATCGCGGCTCTGCCACTCGGTGTGGGCCTCGCGGTGCAGGCGGTCGTGGATCGCTCCGGCAGCCGGCTGGCGCTGGCCGCCGCCCTGCTCGGGCTGTTCGGCCTGGCTGTCACGGTCGGCGACGCCATGCTGCACCGGACGGCGGTCACCAACTGGATCACGGCCGCGGCCCGGGTCCAGCAGCTGTTGGCCCGCAAGACGGCCGAGCTCGGTGCCGTGCTGACCCGGCGGGTCGCCGCCGGTGAGGTCGTCGCCGTGTCCACCGGCGACGTGGAGAAGATCGGCTGGTTCGTGGAGGCCCTGTCGCGGTTCGCCGCCGCGGCCACCACGCTCGTGGCGGTGTGTGTCGGTCTGGTGGTCTACCAGCCGGCCCTGGGGGCCGTCGTCGCCGTGGGCATGCCGGTGCTGGCTCTGGCCGTGCTTCCGCTGTTGCCGCGCGCCACCCGGCGCGCCGACATCCAGCGCGAGAAGGCCGGCCGGGCCACGGAGCTGGCGTCGGACACGGTCGCCGGGCTGCGCGTGCTGCGCGGTATCGGCGGCGAGGACCTGTTCCTGGGGCGCTACCGCGAGGCGTCGCAGGAGGTCCGCAGGGCAGCTGTGCGCAGTGCCCGCATGTGGGCGCTCATCGCGGCGATCCAGGTCCTGCTGCCCGGACTGCTGCTGATCGGTGTGGTGGTGTACGGGACGCGGCTCGCGCTCGACGGGCGGATCGCGGTCGGAGAGCTCGTCACCGTGTATGCCGCGGTCGCGCTGACCCATCACCCGCTGCGGAACGTGGAGGAGATCGTGATGGCGTACTCCTTCTCGAAACCGTCGGCGAGACGCGCGGCCCGGGTGCTGTCGCTGAGCCGGACCACGGCGGCGGCCGTCGGCACCCACGAGCGGCCGGCCGGCGATCTGTACGACCCGGTGACGGGACTGCTCGCCCCGGCGGGCCGGTTCACGGCGGTGGTGTGCGGGGATCCCGACACGGCCGGAAGGCTGGCCGAGCGCCTGGGCGGGCACCCGGCCGGGGCGGCCGGCGGCGAGGCGTCGGTGCTGCTCGGCGGCGTGCCGCTGGACGAGCTGCCGCTGGACGGCGCCCGCGGCGCCGTACTCGTCCAGGACAAGGACCCGGTGCTGCTCTCCGGCACGCTGTGGGAGCTGCTCGACGTGCCGTCGTCCGGCGCGGTGAGCGCCGAGGACGCGCTGGCGGCGGCCCAGTGCGGGGACGTGCTGGACGCACTCGCCCAGGCGTCGCCCGTCGCCGGCGGCGACCCGATGACCACCCGGATCACCGAGCGCGGGCGGTCGCTCTCCGGCGGCCAGCGCCAGCGCCTCGCACTGGCCCGCTCGCTGGTCACGGACCCCGAGGTGCTGGTCCTCGACGAGCCGACGTCCGCGGTCGACGCGCACACCGAGGCACGTGTGGCGGCGGGTGTGCGGCGGTTGCGGGAGGGGCGCACGACCGTGGTGTTCGCGTCCTCGCCGCTGTTGCTGGACCTTGCGGACCGGGTGGTGCTGGTGCGCGACGACGAGGTGGTTGCGGTGGGCTCGCACCGTGAGCTGCTGCGCGCCGAACCGCGGTACCGCGCGGTGGTGACCCGTGAGGAGGCGAGTGAGCAGCCGGGGCGTGACGGTGGCGATCCGGAGGCCGCCACCTGCGTACGGCTGTCGCCGCGGGGGCCGAAGGCCGCGGGTGACGAGCGAACCGAGCGGGGTTCCCTCCCTCGCCCGCAGGGTGTGGGGGGAGGCCGGCCGTCGGCATCGGCGGCAGGCGCCGCGGAGGAGCGCCGGGCCGGAGCGGATGAGGAACCGGCCGTGCCCGCGCGGACGGAGACGCTGATGGAGATCGAGGAGTCGGCATGATCGGCATGGCGCCACCGGAGTACGACCCGGCGGCCCCGGAGTCCGCGACGACACTGCCCGTCGGCGGCACGGCCACGGTCCGCGCGTATGTGCGCGAGCTGCTGCGCCGCCACCGCAGGGCGTTCGTCCTGCTCGTCGTCGTGAACGCGGTCGCGGTCGTCGCCTCGATGACGGGCCCGTACCTTCTCGGCCGGCTTGTCGAGCGGCTCGCGGAGGGGGCGCGTGATCTGCGGCTGGAGCACACCGTCGTGGTGTTCGTGATCGCGCTGGTGGTGCAGACCGTGTTCACCCGGCTGGTGCGGCTGCGCGGCGCGATGCTCGGCGAGGAGATGCTGGCCGATCTGCGGGAGGACTTCCTGGTGCGGGCGGTCGGGCTGCCGCCCGGGGTGCTGGAGCGGGCCGGGACGGGCGATCTGCTCTCCCGGATCACCACCGATGTGGACCGGCTGGCCAACGCGATGCGCGAGGCGGTGCCCCAGCTCGCCATCGGCGTGGTGTGGGCGGGCCTGCTGCTGGGCGGTCTCGCCGTGACGGCCCCGCCGCTGGCCCTGGCGGCCCTGGTGGCCGCGCCGGTGCTGGTCGCGGGTTGCCGCTGGTACTTCAAGCGGGCGCCTTCTGCGTACCGTTCGGAGGCCGCGGGGTACGCGGCGGTCGCCGCCGCGCTCGCCGAGACGGTCGACGCGGGCCGCACCGTCGAGGCCCATCGGCTCGGCGCGCGCCGGATCGCCCTGTCGGACCGGCGTATCAAGGAGTGGACGGCCTGGGAGCGGTACACGCTCTATCTGCGGACGGTGCTCTTCCCGGTCATCAACGCCACGCACATCACGGTGCTGTGCTCCGTGCTCCTGATCGGTGGGGTGCTCGTGCTCCACGGGCATCTGGACGTCGGCCAGTTGACGACGGGTGCCCTGCTGGCGCAGATGCTGGTGGACCCGGTCGGGATCATCCTGCGCTGGTACGACGAGCTGCAGGTGGCCCAGGTGTCGCTGGCGCGTCTGGTCGGGGTCCGGGACATCGAGCCGGACGCCGGTGACGAGGCGGTGCGCCCCGACGGGCGCGACGTCCGCGCGGACGAGGTGCGCTTCGGCTACCGCGAGGGGGTGGACGTGCTGCACCGGGTCTCGCTGGATGTTCCGCCGGGCACCCGGCTGGCGCTGGTCGGCCCGTCCGGCGCGGGCAAGTCCACGCTGGGCCGGCTGTTCGCGGGCATCTACGCGCCGCGCACCGGCCGCATCACCCTCGGCGCGGCCGAACTGTCGAGAATGCCGGCCGAGCGGGTCCGCGAGCATGTGGCGCTGGTCAACCAGGAGCACCATGTCTTCGTGGGCTCGTTGCGGGACAACCTGCGACTGGCCCGGACGGGCGCCGGGGACGGCGACTTGTGGGCGGCGCTGGAGGCGGTCGACGCGGACGGCTGGGCCCGGGCGCTGGACGACGGCCTGGACACGGCGGTCGGCTCGGGCGGTGTGGCACTGACCCCGGCGCAGGCGCAGCAGATCGCGCTGGCCCGGCTCGTGCTGGCCGACCCGCACACGCTGGTGCTGGACGAGGCGACCTCGCTGCTGGACCCGCGCGCGGCCCGGCATCTGGAGCGGTCTCTCGCCCGGGTCCTGGACGGCCGCACGGTGGTGGCCATCGCGCACCGGCTGCACACGGCGCACGACGCGGACGTGATCGCGGTGGTGGAGGACGGCCGGATCAGCGAGTGGGGCAGTCACCGGGAACTGGTCGCGGCGGACGGGGCCTACGCGGCGCTGTGGCGTTCCTGGCACGGCTAGGGCGTGTTTCGAAAGTCCCGCGTCCGCGCGCCCCCGGCCCGGTCGGTGACCGGGCCGGGGGCGCGCGTTCGCGCCGGGTGTCTCAGCGGGTGCCGTGCACCTCCAGCGCGGTGCGGACCGCGGACTCCAGGGCGCCCTCGATCCAGGCGGGCTTGACCGAGGTGTGGCAGCCCGCGAAGTGCAGCGGGGCCTCCGCCTTGCGCATGTCCAGGAGGATCTCGGTGTGCTGGCCGGGCAGCAGCACCGACGCCTCGCCGTAGGCGTACGGGTCGCGCTGCCAGCTCTGGGTGCGGCCGACGCCCGTGAAGAACACTTCCAGCCGCTGTCCGTACACCTCCTGCATGCCGCGCAGGGCGAGCGCGTAGCGTGCCTCGTCGTCGTAGGAGTCCCAGCGGCGGGCGTCGTCGGCCCAGCTGTAGGAGGCGAGGACGACCCCGCCGTCGCTGCCGGGGACGCGGTGGGAGGGGTTGAACATGAAGCGGTTCGGGTTGTCGGTGACCGAGCCGCCGCCGATGACCTCCGCGGCCTCGGGCTGGTCGCGGGAGAGCCAGGCGTTCGCCGCGTAGTGCGTGCGCTGCGCCTCGGTGAGGTGTCCGCGGGGCACCGAGGGGTGCCGGCCCAGCAGCTCGCCGTCGTCGGGTACGTGGCCCTTGCGGTACTTGTCGTACAGGCCGGGTTGCATGGCCTCGAGTTCGCGCCGCCAGTCGGACTCGCTCATCTCCCACCACCGGCGGCTGAACTCCAGCAGCACCTTGGTCGCGCTGTCGTAGTGCACTTCGCACAGGGCCCGCCGCTTCGGGTACGACAGCTGCGGGGAGACGCGGACGTGCCGCAGGCCGGAGAAGGGGATGGTGACGATGGCCGCCTCACCGGTGAACTGTTCGCGGACGACCTTGCCGTCGCGTCCCTCGGAGACGGTGTCGACCCATACCCGCTCGCCCTGCTCACGGGTTTCGATGCGGGTGACGCGCCGGTCGAAGCGCACCTCGTCGCGGACCTGGTCGAGCAGGGCGTCGGCGAGGACGGCGGTGCCGCCGTCGAGTTCGAAGAATGCGGTGCCGGGGCTGATCAGGGAGGCGCTGATGAAGCTGTGCATGAAGGAGAGCGGCAGCCTGGAGGTCATGTTCTCCAGGGTTCCGATCAGGTCGATGGTCCGCCCGTCGAGCTTCGCGTGTTCGGTGAGGAAGCGGTACATCGACCAGTCGCCGAAGCGCTGGACGACCCGGGCCCAGCCTTCGAGCAGTTCGGGCATCGGCTTGTCGACGCGTGTGCCGTCCGGCCGCCGCGTGCTGAACTCGTCGCGCACGGGGTCGAGTGCGCGCCGTACGATCTCCGCCGCCGGGACGTTCTCGTACTCCTTCGGTACGCCGAAGGACCGGTTGATCGCCCGGGGGTTGCGTACGTAGTCGGCGCGCCGGGCCCTGATGCCGTTGACCCGGATCCAGGTGCGGTGGCGCGGGTTGCCGTCGGGGTCGGTGTCGACGTAGTGGAAGGGCCGCCGTTCGAGGCCCAGTTTGTCGATCAGCCCGATCACCAGGGGGTGGCTGCCGGGGATGCGCATGGCGCCCGCTTCGGCGTACTGCTTGGGGTCGGCGAACGGCTCCGCGGCGTTCTCGTGGCCGCCGGTGCGGAAGGTCTTGATGCGTCCTCCGGCGCGATTGCCGTTGGCCTCGATGACGGTGACGCGGTGGCCGGCTCGCTTGAGCAGCCAGGCGGCGGCCATTCCGGCCGGTCCGGCGCCGAGCACCAGCACGTTCTTGGGCGCTCTCCCGTTCTTGGGCAGCCCGTCTTCGAGCAGGATCTTCCGGTAGGCGGGGACGAGCGGCTCGTTGTCCTCGCCGAGCACGAGCAGGGCGCGGGCGACGGCGAGGCAGGTCTGCCAGTCGGCGGTGGACGGGGCGGCGGCGGGCGCCGCCGCGGCGGAGCCGGTGGCGGCCGGCACGGCGGCACCGGCGGTGGCGGCGATGGCCAATGCGCTGGTGCGGCCGGTGAATTGACGGCGGGTCATGTCGGGAGCGTCCATGATCCCATGGAACTGGATCATGGTCGCTCAGGGGGCGGGCCGGGGCACATTCACCCGAACGGGAAGAACGCGGCATCGGCCGCGGCCGGGGCGATCTCGCCCGTGACGTGTTCGAGATCTCGTCCGGGCGGGCCCGGTCGGACTTGCGTGCGGCGGTGGTCGTCGTGATGGGATGAACCGATGCGACCCCCCACACGCATTTCCACGCATACCCGTAATCCCTACGAGGAGCTCGCCCAACTCCGGGACGAGGAGCCCCCCTTGGCTCCGGCGGACCCGGCCGGGCACGCCCCGGCCGAACCGTACGACGCCCCCCGCTCCGAGCCGCCCGGCGGCCTCGGCCGGCTCGGCATCCGCTCGGACGTGGACGACGACGAGCCCTGGTCTCCCCCCAACCACCGGGGCAGGAGTCGCCTCGCCGCCGTTCCCGTCGTGGTGAAGCTGGGCATCACCGGCCTCGTGGGCGCCGCGCTCCTGGGCACCTGCGACCGGCTGGCGGTCGCCTACGCCGAGGAGAAGGCCGAGGACCGCATCCAGCAGTCGCTCCACCTGGCCGCCCGGCCCCAGGTCGACATCGACGGTTTCCCCTTCCTCACCCAGGTCCTCGACAAGCGGATACGGAAGGTCGACGTGACCGTCCCCGACGTCGCCGCGAACAAGGTCTCGCTGGCCGAGGTGCACGCCACCGCCACCGACGTGGAGATTGTCGGCGACCTCCCGGCTTCCCTCCAGGGGGCCGTCGTGGGCCGCATGGACGGTGACGTACTGCTCTCCTTCGACGACCTCAACCGTGAACTCGGCGCCTCCCAGGTGACCTTCACCGAGGCGGGCGAGGGCAGGGTCCGGATCGCCGGCACACTGCCCGTCGCCGGGTGGAAGGTGCGGTTGGGTGCCGAGGCACACGTGCGGCTCGACGGTGACCGGGCCGTGTCGACGACCGTCGACCACATGCGGCTCGACGTTCCGGGGCTGTTCACCTACCGCCCCGGCAGCGACCCGGCCCATTCGGGGCTGCGCCTGCATCCGGAGGCGGCCCGGCGGATCAGCCAGCAGACGGCCCGCGCCAAGGCACTGCTCTCACTGCCGGCCGTCGTGGAGCGGCTGGGGCTGCCGCAGTCCACGATCGACCGCGCGCTGCGCAGCGAGCGGGAGCTGAGCAGGCTCACCGGCTCCCCCCGCTTCCTCCAGCAGCTGATGAAGGTCAATCTGGTGGACCTGGTCGTCGACCACCCCTGGCTGCTGGAGAAGGCGGGCATCGACCCGGATCTGATCGGCGCCCTGCTGAAGCTGCGGCCCCCGCAGCTGTCCGACCGGCTGTCCCTGTCCTTCCGGCTGCCCGCGTCCGCCGGGCAGCTCCGGCTGCGTGACGTCGTGGTGGAGCGCTCGGGGATACGGGCCGACCTGACCGCGAGTGGACTGGCACTCGGAAAGAACGCAGCCACACGTTCGTGATCTCCGCCCAGCCCGTCGCGGGAGGGGCACTCCCCACGGTCGGCCGGGCGGCAGCTGTGGCGGGTACGGCCCGCAGGGCGACAGGGCTCGCGGCGCGGCCGGCCGCCACCGGGCTCGTCCCCGGGCCGGCCCGCATCGACAGGGGCACGGCCCGGCGGGGTCTCCGGACCGACCGGAGTCCCCGCCCCTGGGGAGTGTCGTCCGCCGGCCGGACGGGACTCTGACGACCCGGCCTAGATGAAGTTGAGTGCGGCCGCCCCGCCCAGGCCGCCGAGGAGCATGAACGCCGGCATCAGCACCTTCAGCTCCACCCAGCTGCCGGCCCGGAACCGCAGGCCCTTCGGCGGCCCCACCGGATACCAGCGCTTGCCCGCCACCGGTATCGGCCAGAGCACCGGGCAGCCCGAGACGGTCAGCGCGTCGCCGATGTCATGGACGAGGGCACCGAGCACGATCGGCAGGCCCAGCCACAGGTACTCCTGCCCGGGTCCGGTGAACAGCCAGTTCGCGCCGTTGCCGGGCTGGTCCAGGACGCCCGCGAGGATCCAGGCGCTGGTGGCGCCGAGCAGCCACACCAGGATGTCGCTGGACATCCGGGCGGCCCGCCAGAGCAGGCCCTCGACCGCCAGCACCAGGTGGACGAAGAGGATCGCGAGGACCGCCCACCGGCCACCCGTGATGGCCAGGACCGAGGCCCCGGCTCCGGTCAGCACGGCCCACACCCAGGTGTGCGTGAGGGTGCGGTGCCCGCCGCTCCTGCGGGAGTCGGCCCTGGTCTTGGTGGCCTTGTACACGGCGTACGACAGCTTGTCGACGATCTCGCACACGCCGCGGGAGACCGGCCCGAAGGCCCGCGAGATCGTGGCCGACTTGTGGTCGAGGTCGGGCGCGAGCGCGGCACCCGCGCAGATCAGCGCGCCGACGACGAGCACCGGCCAGGGCATCGGGTGGCCGGCGGCCGCGGTCGCGGCTCCCACCCCCAGCCAGGCGGCCGCCCCGGAGAGAGAGTGCGCCGGTCCCATCATGTGCGTGCCCGCCCCGTTTTTCCTGTGGTGAAGCCAAGTTGACCGGTGCAGCCTAGCGTCCGTGATCTTCGCGCCGGCGGCCGGTTCCCTCATCCGGTCGGAAGCCAGGCAAGATGGGGGCGTGACCCTTATCGATCAGCTGCCGCCGGACGCCGACCCCGATGCCCTCTTCGAGGCCTTCTCGTCATGGGCCGAGGAGCGCGGCATCACGCTCTACCCGGCCCAGGAGGAGGCGCTGATCGAGGTGGTCTCCGGGGCGAACGTGATCGTGTCGACCCCGACGGGCTCCGGAAAGAGCCTGGTCGCGGCGGGTGCGCACTTCACGGCCCTCGCCAACGACCAGGTGACCTTCTACACCGCGCCGATCAAGGCGCTGGTGTCCGAGAAGTTCTTCGACCTGTGCAAGCTCTTCGGCACGGAGAACGTCGGCATGCTGACCGGCGACGCGTCCGTGAACGCCGACGCCCCGGTGATCTGCTGCACGGCCGAGGTGCTGGCGTCGATCGCGCTTCGGGACGGCAAGGACGCCGACATCGGCCAGGTCGTGATGGACGAGTTCCATTTCTACGCCGAGCCGGACCGTGGCTGGGCGTGGCAGATCCCGCTGCTGGAACTGCCGCAGGCGCAGTTCGTGCTGATGTCGGCGACGCTCGGTGACGTCTCGATGTTCGAGAAGGACCTGACGCGGCGGACCGGCCGCCCGACGGCGGTGGTCCGCTCGGCGACCCGGCCGGTCCCGCTGTCGTACGCGTACGAGCTGACTCCGATCACCGAGACGCTGACCGAGCTGCTGGAGACCAAGCAGGCACCGGTCTACATCGTTCACTTCACCCAGGCGCAGGCCGTCGAGCGGGCGCAGTCGCTGATGAGCATCAACATGTGCTCGCGCGAGGAGAAGGACAAGATCGCCGAGCTGATCGGCAACTTCCGGTTCACCACCAAGTTCGGCAGGAACCTCTCGCGGTATGTGCGCCACGGCATCGGTGTGCACCACGCGGGCATGCTGCCCAAGTACCGGCGCCTGGTGGAGAAGCTGGCCCAGGCGGGTCTGCTGAAGGTGATCTGCGGTACGGACACCCTGGGAGTGGGGGTGAACGTCCCGATTCGTACGGTTCTGTTCACCGCGCTCACCAAGTACGACGGCAACCGTGTGCGCACGCTGCGCGCCCGTGAGTTCCACCAGATCGCCGGCCGCGCCGGGCGGGCCGGCTTCGACACCGCCGGTTTCGTGGTGGCGCAGGCGCCCGAGCACGTGATCGAGAACGAGAAGGCGCTCGCCAAGGCGGGCGACGACCCGAAGAAGCGCCGGAAGGTGGTCCGCAAGAAGGCACCGGAGGGCTTCGTCGGCTGGACGGAGAACACCTTCGAGAAGCTGATCGCCTCCGAGCCGGAGCCGCTGACGTCCCGCTTCCGCGTCACGCACACCATGCTGCTGTCGGTGATCGCCCGGCCCGGAAACGCCTTCGAGGCGATGCGCCGGCTGCTGGAGGACAACCACGAGCCGCGCCGCAACCAGCTGCGGCACATCCGCCGGGCCATCGCGATCTACCGCTCGCTGCTGGACGGCGGGGTCGTCGAGCAGCTCGACCGGCCCGACGCCGAGGGCCGGACGATCCGGCTGACGGTCGATCTCCAGCAGGACTTCGCGCTCAACCAGCCGCTGTCGACGTTCGCGCTGGCGGCGTTCGAGCTGCTGGACCCGGAATCGCCGTCGTACGCGCTGGACATGGTCTCGGTGGTCGAGTCGACGCTGGACGACCCGCGCCAGATCCTCGCCGCCCAGCAGAACAAGGCGCGCGGCGAGGCCGTGGGCGCGATGAAGGCGGACGGCGTCGAGTACGAGGAGCGGATGGAGCGGCTCCAGGACATCTCGTACCCGAAGCCGCTCGAAGAGCTGCTGTGGCACGCGTACAACACGTACAAGAAGTCGCACCCGTGGGTCGGTGACCATCCGGTCTCGCCGAAGTCCGTCATCCGGGACATGTACGAACGGGCGCTGTCGTTCACGGAGTTCACCTCCTTCTACGAGCTCGCGCGAACCGAGGGCATCGTGCTGCGGTACCTGGCGAGCGCGTACAAGGCTCTGGACCACACCATCCCGGACGACCTGAAGACGGAGGACCTGGAGGACCTGATCGCCTGGCTGGGCGAGATGGTGCGGCAGGTGGACTCCTCGCTGCTGGACGAGTGGGAGCAGCTGGCCAACCCGGAGATCGAGACGGCCGAGGAGGCCCAGGAGAAGGCCGATCAGGTCAAGCCGGTCACGGCCAACGCCCGGGCGTTCCGGGTGCTGGTGCGCAACGCGATGTTCCGCCGGGTGGAGCTCGCCGCGCTGGACCACGTGGACGAGCTCGGCGAACTGGACGCCGAGTCCGGGTGGGACGCCGACGCGTGGGGCGAGGCGATGGACAAGTACTGGGACGAGTACGACGACCTGGGGACGGGCCCGGACGCGCGCGGTCCCAAGCTGCTGTCCATCGAGGAGGACCCGGCGCACGGTCTGTGGCGCGTCCGGCAGACGTTCGCCGACCCGAACGGCGACCATGACTGGGGCATCAGCGCGGAAGTGGACCTCGCGGCCTCGGACGAGGAGGGCCGGGCGGTCGTCCGCGTCACCGACGTCGGCCAGCTCTGAAAGGACCACGCGACATGACGAACCCGGCCGAGCGCCTGGTCGATCTTCTCGACCTGGAGCAGATCGAGGTCAACATCTTCCGGGGCGCCAGCCCGCAGGAGTCCCTCCAGCGGGTCTTCGGGGGCCAGGTCGCCGGCCAGGCGCTGGTCGCCGCGGGGCGCACGACCGGGGGCGACCGGCCGGTGCACTCGCTGCACGCGTACTTCCTCCGGCCGGGAATCCCCGGCGTACCGATCGTCTACCAGGTGGAACGGGTCCGGGACGGCCGGTCGTTCACGACGCGGCGGGTCACGGCGATCCAGCACGGCAAGACGATCTTCAACCTGACGGCGTCGTTCCACCAGCCGGAGGAGGCGGGCTTCGAGCACCAGCTGCCGCCCCGGCTGGAGTTCCCGCCGCCGGAGGAGCTGCCGTCCGTGACGGACGAGATCCGTGAGCACCTGGGGGCACTGCCCGAGGCCCTGGAGCGGATGGCGCGGCGCCAGCCGTTCGACATCCGCTACGTGGACCGGCTGCGGTGGACGCGGGAGGAGGTCAAGGAGGCTGACCCGCGCAGCGCGGTGTGGATGCGCGCGGTGGGCCCGCTGGGCGACGACCCGCTCGTGCACACCTGTGCGCTGACGTACGCCTCCGACATGACCCTGCTGGACGCCGTCCGCATCCCCGTCGAGCCGCTCTGGGGCCCGCGGGGCTTCGACATGGCGTCGCTGGACCACGCGATGTGGTTCCACCGTCCGTTCCGTACGGACGAGTGGTTCCTGTACGACCAGGAGTCGCCGATCGCGACCGGCGGCCGCGGTCTGGCCCGCGGCCGGATCTACGACCGGGAGGGACGCCTCCTGGTGTCGGTGGTGCAGGAAGGTCTCTTCCGGCGCCACTGACGTGCACGTCTTTCTCTGTCCCCTTCGATGAGGAGTACTCGATGTCCCTGCACACCATTGCGCTGCGCACCCTGTCCGGTGAGGCCACGAGCCTGGAGGAGTACCGGGACAAGGCGGTCCTGGTCGTCAACGTGGCCTCCAAGTGCGGTCTGACCCCGCAGTACGCGGGGCTGGAGCGGTTGCAGAAGCAGTACGCGGACCGCGGTTTCACCGTGCTGGGCGTGCCCTGCAACCAGTTCGCGGGCCAGGAGCCGGGCAGCGCGGAGGAGATCTCGACCTTCTGCTCGGCGACGTACGGCGTGACGTTCCCGCTGCTGGAGAAGACGGACGTGAACGGTGCCGGCCGGCACCCGCTGTACGCGGAGCTGACCAAGGTCCCGGACGCGGACGGCGAGGCCGGCGACGTGCAGTGGAACTTCGAGAAGTTCCTGATCTCCCCGAAGGGCGAGGTCACCCGGTTCCGTCCGCGCACCGAGCCGGAGTCGCCGGAGATCGTCGCGGCGATCGAGGCGCTGCTCGCGGCCTGATCCCTCAGCCGGTGGCCGGGCAGGCGGACCAGAGGCCCGCGCCGGCTCGCCGGGCGGCGTCCTGGGCCGCGTCCATCGTCACGGTGTACTTGTCGTTGGGCTCGAACAGCACGCTCTTCGCGTGGCCGCTGCGGACCAGGGACTCGTTGACGAAGACGCCGCGCTCGTTCCACACGTACAGCAGGTAGCGGCCGAACCGGTCCTTGAGCTCGACGTCGCGCTCCGCGCGCAGCCGGCTGCCCTCGCGCAGCAGCTCGGACGTGCGCGTGGTGGCCTCGCGGCTGAAGCAGTCGCCCCGCTCCGGGGTGTCGATCTCCAGCAGCCGCACCCGGGCGACGGTCCCGTCCGGGACGACCCTGCCGTCGCCCCGCACCTCGATCGTGTCGCCGTCGATGATGCGGAGCACGACGGGACCGCGGGTCAGGACCTGCTGTGACGCCTCGGCGGTGGGTGCGAGCCCGCCGCCGAGGCCCACCAGGACCGCCGCCGAGGCGAGGACGGCCTTGGCGCGGCTGGGGCGCCGGGAAGCGGAGGGCTGCATGTCGCCCCCTCTCATCCGGGGTTGCGTCTTTTCAGTACAGCACCGCGGGTGGGGTCAGGCGACCGCGCTGAGCGTGTCCGCGAGTCTGCGGCGCGCCGCGCGGGCGGCCGGGACGATCGTCAGGGCCAGGGCTCCGAGAACCGCGGCCGTCGCGAGGGCGAGCAACTGGGGCAGGGGCGGGGCGTGGGCGATGCCCGCGCCGATACCGCTGGAGTGGCCCTCGCGGTCGATCAGCCAGTTGGCCACCGGGACACCGAGGGCCGTGCCGGCGATCGCGGCGGCGAGGGACGTGCAGCCGACGGCGGTCACGGTCACCGCGGTGATCTGGCGGGGTGAGAGGCCGATGGCCTTCAGCGCGAGAAGGTCCCGTTCGCCGTCACGGACGGAGCCGCCGATGGCGGTCGACAGTTCGGTCAGGCCGATGAGGGCGAGGACGGCGATGAGACCGGCCACCACGCCGCGCAGGGCGGACAGGCGGTCGGCGGGGCTGGTGACCTCGTGGATGTCGAGCCGGCCGTCGGAGGCGTCGGCGAGTTCGGCCCGTACGGTGCGCGGGTCGGCGCCGGGGTTGAGCTGGAGCTGGTAGAGGGTGGGGCGCAGGGCGGGGTCGTTTTCGCGGAGGGTGTCCAGTGAGGTGGAGATGACCCGGCCGGCGTTCTCCGGTTCGATGCTCCGGCCGACGAGGTGCAGCACCTGGGGGTGGCCGCCGACGGTGATCCGGACCCAGTCGCCGACCCGGACGCCGAGCAGGTCGAGCAGTCCCTGTCCGGCGACCGCCTCGTCGGGCCCGTGGGCGGGCCGGCCCTGGGCGACCGTGTAGGGGTAGGGCTTGTCGCTGGTGCCGAGGCCGCGCAGGGCGATGGTGCCGGTCTGGCCCGGAACGAGCGCGGCCACCTCCAGCCCGGGGTGGGCGGCCGCGACGTGCGGATTGCCTTCCAGCAGGGTCTGGGCCTCGCGGTCCGTCAGGCGCTCGTCGGCGCGTGCGGTGAGGGCCGCGGCCAGGCCGACCTGCTCGGGCCGGCTGTCGAAGCGTTCGATGCTGGTCCAGGCGCCGAGAGCCACCGTGATCAGCAGCAGCGGGAGCGCGAGGCGGACGATGGTGGCGGGTGCCCGGCGGCCGCGCCCGAAGGCCCGGTGCCACCCCAGGACCAGGGGTGCGGGCACCCGCAGCCCGAGCGCCTGCCTGGCCGGGCCGGACAGCCCTCCCCCGCCCGCGGCGGCGGGGGCGAGCGGCACCGGTACGGGCTCCACCCGCCCGGCCCGCCAGGCGGCGAGGCAGGTGGTGGCCCCGATGAACAGCACGGCCGCGACGGGCACCCCGAGCAGCGCCGCGGTGTGGCCGGGCAGCCCCTGCCAGACGCCGACGGCGTCGCCGAGCCTGCCGGGCAGGAGACTGCCGAGGAACTGGATGACGACGGCGGCGAGGGCCGCGCCGAGCACCGCGAACGCCAGGTGCTGGACGAGGAAGACCCGTACCACCTGGCCGGGGGTGAAGCCGATGGCCTTCAGTACCGAGATGTCCCGCAGGTGTCCGCGGACACGGGTGCTGATGGCGCCGAAGACGGCGAGTGTGGCGGCGATCAGCGCGCCGAGGCCGAAGAGGCCGAGGACCTGGCCGAGGAGCTTGGTGTCCCCCTGTGCCTCGGCGCGGGCCTGTTCCCAGGTGGAGACGTCGGTGACGGCGCCGGCTCCGAGTGTGGTGACGGCGCGCTGCACCGCGTAGTCGGTGTCGCCCTGGTCGGCCAGGAGCAGTCCGACGACCTGGCCGGAGTGCTCGCCGCCGAGCGCGCGGGGCAGTGCCCACACGGTGCCGCGGTGCTCTCCGGGCCGGTAGCGGGGCTCGGCGCTGTCGGCGACACCGAGGACGGTGAGGGTGCGGGGGCCCGCGCCGGGGAGGGTGAGGCGGTCCCCCGGTTCGGCCCACAGCGCGCGGGCGAGGGAACTTTCGAGGACGACGCCGTCCGGCACGGCGGGGTCGAGCCAGCGGCCGGCGGTGACGAGGGGACGGCCGGTGGCGGGCGGCTGTTCGCCCGCGGCCCGCAGCTCGACGCCCGCGCGGGCGCCGCGGGACTCGATGGTGGCGGACGCGGTGCGGTAGGGGCCGGAGACGGCCGTGACGCCGTCGAGTCCGGCGAGCCGGCCGGCGTCGGCGGCTGCTCCGGTGTGGATCCAGACGTGTGCGCCGCGGGACTGGGCGAAGATCCGCTGCCAGGGGTTGGTGGCGTAGCCGAACAGCGCGGTCGCGAGCAGCAGTGAGGCGACGATTCCGGCGGTGGCGCAGACGAGGAACAGCGCCTCGCCGCGGTGGGTGCGCAGATCGGCGTGCGCCCAGCGCAGCATGGCCCGCACGGTCAGTCCTTCAGCTCGAGGACGCCGGAGAGGCCGGTGCCTCGCCGCGGAGCTCCGCCCAGTTCGGCGTCGTCGGCTATCCGGCCGTCGAAGAAGCTGATCACCCGGTCCGCGGCGCTGGCGAGGCGAGCGTCGTGGGTGACGAGCACGATCGTCTGGCCGCGCTGGTGGAAGCGGGAGAGCAGCCGCATGACCTCGCGGGTGCCCTTGCTGTCGAGGCTGCCGGCCGGTTCGTCGGCGAGTAGCAGCCGGGGCTGGTTGACCAGGGCGCGGGCGAGGGCGACGCGCTGCTGTTCGCCGCCGGAGAGCTCGCCGGGCATGCTGCGGACCTTGCTCTCGAGGCCGAGCTCGGCGAGGAGCTTCTCGCGTTCGGCGCGGGCCTGTCGCGCGGAGGTGCCGGCCAGCAGGGCGGGCAGTTCGACGTTGTCGGCGACGGTCAGGTTGGAGACCAGGTTGAAGAACTGGAAGACGATGCCGATCCGGCGGCGCCGCTCGACCGCCCACCGTGCCTCACTGTAGGCGTCGGTGCACTCACCGTCGAGCCACAGGGAGCCGCTGTCGGGGCGCTGGAGGCCGCCGAGCAGGTGCAGCAGTGTGGACTTTCCGGCGCCGGACGGCCCGGTGACGGCGACGAACTCGCCGTGCCGCACGGACAGGTCCACTCCGCGGACGGCGTGGGCGGGGGCTCCCTCGCCTTGGTGGGTCTTGACGAGGCCCTCGGCCCGCAGCAGCGGGGTTCCGGTGTCCGGGCGTATGGAGTCGTCGGCGGCGTCGCTCATTCCAGCTCCTCCAGTTCCTCCTGGCAGCGCTCCAGCCAGTCGAGGTCGGCCTGCAGATGCAGCATGGCGCCCTCGATGAGCAGCTGGGAGATGCGGTTGTCCCGGTCTTCGGTCGCTGCCAGCTTGGAAAGGTTCCGCATGGTGTTGAGGTACTCGCGTCGCTGTTTGTTGATCAGAGTGATCTGGTCGGCGAGCCCGGTGCGCGGGGCGAGGGCGAGCTTCATGAAGAATTCGTCCCGGACCCTGGGTTCGTCGGCCGTCTCCTCGAACCAGGCACGCAGCGCCTCCTGCCCGGCACCGGTGAGGCGGTAGATCTTCTTGTTGGGCCGGCTCTCCTGGGCGATCTCCTCGCCCTCGATGAGTCCCGACTTCTCCAGCCGGCCGAGCGTGACATAGATCTGGCCGACGTTGGTTGGAGGGTACGCGGCGCCCAGCAGTTGCTCAAGGTCCTGCTTGAGCTCGTAGCCGTGGGCGGGGCCCCTGGCGAGGAGGGCGAGGAGGGGCAGGCGCACTCGTGCTGTCCTCCTCCGTAGGCTGTTGTGTGATGCGGGCTCTAGTATCGCCCATGCCTAACGGGTATACATGCCCGTGTCGCCGGACGCGGGTGTCCGGCGCCGGTGCACTGGGAGGAACCTATGCGGTGGATACGTGCCGCGGGTAGGGGGCTCCTGGTCGCCGTGGTCGTTTTGACCGGATACGTGGCGTCCGGTGCCCCCACGGGCGCGGAGAGCGACGACGGTCGCGGCCCCATGACCCTGGCCACGGCGGGCGATCTGACCGGTTATCTCGGTCCGGTGCTGGAGGGCTGGAACCGGGATCATCCGGCGGAGAAGGTGACGCTCGTCGAGCTGCCGGACTCCGCCGACGAGACCCGCTCCCAGATGATCACCGATCTCCGCTCGGGCGGGGGGCGGTTCGACGTCCTCAACATCGACGTGGCGTGGACCTCGGAGTTCGCCGCCGCGGGCTGGATCGCCCCCCTGGAGCGGAGCCGTTTCGCGCTGGAGAGCTTCCTGCCGCGCGTGGAGGACACGGCGACGTACGACGGCAGGCTGTACGCCGTGCCGTACGTGACCAATGCCGGGATGCTCTTCTACCGCAAGGACGTGCTCGACCGCGAGGGCGAACGGCCGCCGCGGACCTGGGCCGAGCTGGAGCGCCAGGCACGGACGCTCGCTCCGAAGTACGGCCTCGGCGGGTACGCGGGTCAGTTCCTGCCGTACGAGGGGCTCACCGTGAACGCCGCGGAGGCGGTCTATACGGCGGGCGGCACGATCCTGGGGGACGACGGCGAGCGGGTCACCGTGGATTCGGCCGCGGCGCGCTCGGGGATCGGCTTCCTGGCGCGCGGCGTACGGGACGGCTGGATCCCCCGGGAAGCACTGACCTTCAAGGAGGAGGAGTCCCGGCAGGCGTTCCAGGACGGCCGCCTGCTCTTCCTGCGCAACTGGCCGTACGCCTACGCGGGCGCGTCCGGCAAGGACTCCAGGGTCGCGGGGAAGTTCGGCGCGGTTCCTCTGCCTGGCCCCGACGGGCCGGGCACGAGTGTGCTGGGCGGCGCCAATCTGGCGGTGAGCGCCCATGCGCGCCATCCGGAGTCCGCGCGTGATCTGATCGCGTACCTCACCAGTGATCCGGTCCAGCGCCGGGTGCTCACCGAGGGCGCCCTGCCGCCCGTGCGGGCCGCTCTGTACCAGGACCCGGCGCTGGTGCGCCGTTTCCCGTATCTGCCCGCCCTGCGCACGAGCGTGCTCTCGGCCGCACCGCGCCCCAAGAGCCCCCACTACGAGCAGGTCAGCCTGGCCGTGCAGGCCGTGGTGCACGACGCGATGGCGCAGCACCAGACGCCCGAGGCCGCCGTGCGCCGGCTGGCGGACGAACTCGCGGCGATCACCCGCCGTCGCTGAGCCCTGCACATTTCCCCCTCTCTCTAGATACCTGTTAGGTATCTTCCTGGGCACTTTCAGGTCCATCAAACCGGGACATACAGCACCAACTTCCGCAGTTTTCTGCACAATCGTTGACACCCTCTCGTCACCCCTACTTAACATGCATGCATAACCGCTACCCGCTCTGGGTGGCGTGCACCCCTTCACGCAGAAACAAGGTCAACGGGTGATGCTCACAGCCCCGGCCGACGACGGCCTCTCGCAGCGCACCGACCACCACTGGTGGCGCGACGCGGTGATCTATCAGGTGTACGTCCGCAGCTTCCTGGACAGCACCGGTGACGGAATCGGCGATCTCGCCGGGGTCCGTGCCGGTCTGCCGTACCTGAAGAAGCTGGGCGTGGACGGCATCTGGCTGAGCCCCTTCTACCCGTCACCGCAGGCCGACCACGGGTACGACGTCGCCGACTACTGCGACGTGGACCCCGTCTTCGGCGACCTCGACGAGTTCGGCCGGCTGGTCGCCGACGCACACCGGCTCGGCATCAAGGTCCTGCTGGACATCGTCCCGAACCACTGCTCCAGCGAGCACCGCTGGTTCCGCGAGGCGCTCGGCGCGGCTCCCGGCAGCGAGGCCCGCTCCCGCTTCCACTTCGCCGAGGGCCGGGGTCCGGGCGGCGACGTGCCGCCCAACAACTGGCACGCCATGTTCGGCGGCCCCGCCTGGAGCCGGGTCACCGAGGCGGACGGCACCCCCGGCCAGTGGTACCTGCACATGTTCACGCCCGAGCAGCCGGACCTGAACTGGCGCAACCCCGAGGTCGCCGCGCACTTCGACGAGGTGCTGCGGTTCTGGCTGGACCGGGGCGTCGACGGCTTCCGCATCGACGTGGCCGCCGGTCTGTTCAAGCACCCCGAGCTGCCGGACTCCCCCGACCCCGAGGCGGACGCCCGCACCCGCGACTCGGTCAACCCGCTCGCCTGGAACCAGCCCGAGGTGCACGACGTGTGGCGCCACTGGCGGTCGGTGTGCGAGGAGTACACGGCCCGCGACGGCCGCGAACGGCTGCTGGTCGGCGAGGTCTCCGTACCGACCGCCCGTGAGCACGCCAAGTACGTCCGCCCCGACGAACTGCACCAGGCGTTCTTCTTCGACCTGCTGAGCGCCCCCTGGGACGCGGACACCTTCCGCAAGGTGATCACCGAGGCGATGCGGGACATCGCCGGCACCGGTTCCACCGTCACCTGGGTGCTCAACAACCACGACCAGGTCCGCACCGTCACCCGGTACGGGGAGTCCGGCACCGGGGGCAGCGGACTGGGCGCCGCCCGGGCCCGGGCCGCCGCCATGCTGATGCTCGCACTGCCCGGCGCCGCGTACATCTACCAGGGCGAGGAGCTCGGTCTGCCGGAGGTCGACGACCTGCCGGACGACGTGCTCACCGACCCGATATTCCGCCGCACCGGCAGCCGGGCGCGGATCCGCGACGGCTGCCGGGTGCCGCTGCCCTGGTCGGGGCACGCCTCGCCGTTCGGCTTCAGCACCGGCGCCGAGAGCGCCAAGCCGTGGCTGCCGCAGCCGCGCTGGTTCGCCGAGCACGCGACCGACCGGGCGCTCGCCGACACCCGCTCGTTCTGGCACCTGTACCGCGAGGGGCTGCAGCTCCGCAGGGGCCTGCCCCAGCTGGGCGAGGGCACCATGCGCTGGCTGGAGTCGCCGCCCGGCGTCCTCGCCTTCGTCCGCGGCGAGGGCCTCGTCTGCGCCGTGAACTTCTCATCGGTCCCGGTGCCGGCCCCCGTCGCCGGCGCCCCCCTGCTCGCCAGCGGGCCGTGCCCGGCCGGCGTACTGCCCGGATCCACCGCCGCCTGGTGGATCAGTGACGACCACACCACCCACCCCTGACCCGGAGGTACGGCAATCATGATGCGACGACGGATAGCGACGACCTGCAGCGCGGCACTCACCCTGGCGCTCGGCGCGACCGCCTGTGGCGGCGGCCCGGTGGCCGCGGGCGGGGGCGAGAAGGAACTCGGCGGCCAGACCCTCACCGTTGCCGGTGTCTGGTCCGGTGCCGAGCAGAAGAACTTCCAGAAGGTGCTCGACGCCTTCACCGAGAAGACCGGGGCGAAGACCCAGTTCGTCTCCACCGGCGACAACGTCTCCACGGTCGTCGGCAGCAAGATCGAGGGCGGCAACGCACCGGACGTGGTGATGGTCCCCCAGGTCGGCGTCCTGCAGCAGTTCGCGAAGAACAACTGGCTCAAGCCGCTCTCCGACAAGACGCGCGAGTCGGTCGACGCCAACTACGCGAACGTCTGGCAGGCCTACGGCACGGTCGACGGATCGCTCTACGGCCTGTACTTCAAGGCGGCCCACAAGTCGACCGTGTGGTACAGCCCGGCGGCCTTCGAGCAGGCGGGCGTCAAGCCGCCGAAGACGTACGAGGAGATGCTCACCACCGGGCAGGCCGTCTCGGACTCGGGTCTGCCGGCCTTCGCGGTCGCCGGTGAGGACGGCTGGACGCTGACCGACTGGTTCGAGAACATCTACCTCTCCCAGGCGGGCCCGGAGAAGTACGACCACCTGGCTCGGCACGACATCAAGTGGACCGACCCCTCTGTGGTCAAGGCCCTCACCACCCTCGGCAAGCTGTTCTCCGACAAGAAGCTGATCGCGGGCGGCCAGAAGGGCGCGCTGGGCACCGACTTCCCCGGCTCGGTCGAGAAGGTCTTCGGCCCCGACCCGGAGGCCGGGATGGTGTACGAGGGCGACTTCGTCGCCGGTATCGCCAAGGACCAGTTCGGCAAGAAGATCGGCCAGGACGCCACCTTCTTCCCGTTCCCCGCGGTGGCCGGCGGCAAGGCTCCGGTGGTCAGCGGCGGTGACGCGGCGGTCGTGCTGAAGGAGGGCAAGAACCAGAAGGCCGCCATGGCGTTCCTGGAGTACCTGGCGACCCCCGAGGCGGCCGCGGTGTGGGCCAAGGCCGGCGGGTTCCTCTCCCCCAACCAGAAGCTCGACCTGGCCTCGTACGGCGACGACACGCTGCGCGAGACCGCCAAGTCGCTGATCAACGCCGGTGACTCGGTCCGCTTCGACATGTCCGACCAGGCACCGGCCGCCTTCGGCGGCACCAAGGGCACGGGCGAGTGGAAGCTGCTGCAGGACTTCCTGCGCGACCCCTCGAACCCGGCGGGCACGGCGGCGCAGCTGGAGGCCGCCGCGGCCAAGGCGTACAAGAACTGAGGCTGACGTCATGACCACAGTCACCGCTCCTTCGCCGCCGCGGCGGGCCGCAGGCCCGCCCGGCGGCCCCGGGGCCACCACCCCCCGGGCACGGGCCCGCCGCCGGCGCCGGATCATCGCCGTGGCGTTCGTCCTGCCGGCGCTCCTCCTGCTGGGCGCCCTGGTGGTGTACCCCGTGCTCTTCTCCGTCGGGCGCAGCTTCTTCGACGCGTCCGGTACGCGCTTCGTCGGTGGCGGGAACTACGCGGAGATGTTCCGCGACCCCGCCACCCTCACGGCCATCCGCAACAGCGCGATCTGGGTGGTCGTCGCCCCGACGCTGCTGACCGGCCTCGGTCTCGTCCTCGCCGTTCTGGTCGAGAAGATCCGCTGGGCCACCGCCTTCAAGCTCCTGCTGTTCATGCCGATGGCGGTCTCGTTCCTCGCCGCCGGCATCATCTTCCGGCTGGCGTACGAGGAGGACCCCGACAAGGGCGTGCTGAACGCGGCCGTGGTCGGGGTGCACGACACCTTCAAGGGGTCTTCGTCCTACCCGACGGCCCGTGCACGCGAGGGCCACGGGACGGCCAGGGCGGCCGACGGCTCGTACACCACGACCGAAGCGGTCGCCCCCGGCCGGAGCGTGAGCCTCGGACTCGTCGGCGTACCCCCGAAGGAGATGCCGGCCGAGGCGAAGCCCGCCGCCGCCGCGGCCGCCCAGGACGCCGCGGCGCGCGAGGTGCGCGGTGTCGTCTACCTGGACTTCACGCCCGGGGGCGGCGGAAAGCCCGGCGTGGTCGACAAGACCGAGCGAGGACTCCCCGGCATGACGGTGGAGGCGGTGCGGGACGGCAAGACCGTCGCCACGGCCACCACCGCGGCCGACGGATCGTTCCGCTTCGGTGAACTGGCCGGCGGTTCCTACACGGTCCGGCTGCCCGCCGCGAACTTCGCACCGCCCTACGAGGGGGTCTCGTGGCTCGGTCCCGCCCTGGTCACCCCCGCGATCATCGGCGCCTACCTCTGGATCTGGACCGGGTTCGCCATGGTCCTGATCGGCGCGGGCCTGTCCGCCCTGCCGCGCGACACGCTGGAGGCGGCGCGGATGGACGGCGCCAACGAGTGGCAGGTGTTCCGCAGGATCACCGTGCCGCTGCTGGCGCCCGTGCTGACGGTCGTCTTCGTGACCCTGGTCATCAACGTGATGAAGGTCTTCGACCTGATCTACATCATCGCGCCGGGACCGGTGCAGGAGGACGCCACCGTACTGGCCACCCAGATGTGGCTGGTCTCCTTCGGCGGCGGCAACAACCAGGGCCTGGGCAGCGCGCTCGGCGTCCTGCTCCTGCTGCTGGTCATCCCCGCGATGGTGTTCAACGTCCGCCGTTTCCGCAGGAGCCAGTCATGAGCACGATGACATCGACGACGGGCGGCGGCCGGCTGCGCCGCTGGCTGGGCAACGGCCTGGTGCAGGCGTTCCTGGTGGTCGTGGGGCTGGTCTGGGTCACACCGGTGGCCGGGCTCCTCCTCTCCTCGCTGCGCTCGGCCAACGACAACGCGGCGAGCGGCTGGTGGACCGCGCTGGCGAGCCCCGGGCAGCTGTCCCTGGACAACTACACGGCGCTGCTCGGCAATGCCGGTATCACCCAGGCGTTCTGGAACACGGTGCTGATCTCGGTGCCGACGACCGTCCTGGTCGTCGTCCTCGCGGCCCTCGCCGGATACGCCTTCGCCTGGCTGGAGTTCCCGGGCCGGGACTGGATCTTCCTGCTCGTGGTGGCGCTGCTGGTGGTGCCCGTGCAGGTGGGTCTGCTGCCGGTGGCGAAACTCTTCGGACAGCTGGGGCTGTTCGGCACGATCCCGGGCGTGGTCCTCTTCCACGTCGCCTACGGACTGCCGTTCGCCATCTTCCTGCTGCGGAACTACTTCGCCGAGATGCCGCGGGAAATGCTGGAGGCGGCCCGGATGGACGGCGGCGGCGAGTGGCGGATCTTCACCCGGCTCGTGCTGCCGGTGGGCCGGCCCGCCATCGCCAGCCTCGCCATCTTCCAGTTCCTGTGGGTGTGGAACGACATGCTGGTGGCGCTGCTCTTCGCCGACAGCTCCTCGCAGCCACTGACGGTGGAACTGCAGTCACAGGTCAGGCAGTTCGGCAGCAACATCGATGTGCTGGCGCCCGGTGCCTTCCTGTCGCTGATCGTGCCGGTGGCGGTCTTCTTCGCCTTCCAGCGGCACTTCGTGCAGGGAGTGATGGCGGGCTCGGTCAAATGACGCTCCCTACGCGGCCGTCCGGGGGACGACCAGGCCCGTCTCGTAGGCGACGACGACGGCCTGGGCGCGGCTGCGGAGCTCCAGTTTGGTCATGGTGCGGTGCAGATGCGTCTTGACGGTGGCCTCGCTGACGACGAGCCGTTCGGCGATCTCGTCGTTGGCGAGGCCCTTGGCCACCAGACGCAGCACCTCCCTCTCGCGCGCGGTGAGCTGGGCCAGCACGTCGTCGTGCGGGCCCGGCCCGTCGTGCCGCGGGGTGTACGCCTCGATCAGCCGCCGGGTCACCGACGGGGCGAAGAGCATGTCCCCCGAGGCGATGGTGGAGACCGCGGCAATCAGCCGTTCCGGGGGCGCGTCCTTGAGGAGGAACCCGCTTGAGCCGGCCCGCAGCGCGGCGTACACGTACTCGTCGACGTCGAACGTGGTGAGGACGATGATGCGCGGTTGCGGCGTCCGCTGCGCGGCGAGGATGCGTTCGGCCGCGGTGATGCCGCTGATGCCCGGCAGCCGGATGTCCATCAGGATCACATCGGGGCGGTGAAGCGCCGCGGCCTCCACGGCGCTCTCGCCGTCCGCCGCCTCCGTGACGGTGGAGAATCCGGGCGCGGCGCGCAGCAGCGCGGCCACTCCTGCCCGGATGAGGTCCTGGTCGTCGACGACGAGCACACTGGTCACCGGCGTGTCCCCCTTGCTTTCCGCCGTGGTCAGACGTCCTCGGTCCGCCGGGGCGCCGCGTCGGCCGGAAGGGTGAGCCGGACCTCGAATCCCCCTTCGCGCAGCTCTCCGGCAGAGAGTCTGCCGCCGCAAATCCTCACGCGTTCCCGCATACCGATCAACCCGTGCCCCGAACCGGCGACGGAGTTGGCCGGTTTTCCCCGGCCCCCGTCGTCGCGCACGACGATGTCGAGGCACTCGGGCAGATAGCCGATACGCACCTCGGCCCGGGCGGCCACCGTGTGTTTCACCACGTTGGTGAGGGCTTCCTGGACGACGCGGTAGGCGCACAGCTCCAGTCCGGGCGGAAGCTGCCGGGGTGTACCTTCTGTCCGGATGTCGACCGCCGTACCGGTCGCGGTGATCCGGTCGGCGAGCTCCGCGATGCGGCTGAGTTCCGGCAGCGGCCCGAGGGGGACCGCGGAGTCGTCGGCGTCGTCGAGGTCGACGCGCAGCACGGTCAGCAGCCGGCGCAGATCGTCGAGCGCGTCCCGTCCGGCGCCCCCGATGGCGGCGAGGGCGGTGCGGGCCGTGGCCGGGTCGGAGGCGAAGACGTACTCGGCGAGTCCGGCCTGGACAGTGATGACGGACATGTGGTGGGCGACGACGTCGTGCAGTTCGCGGGCGATGCGCACCCGTTCGTCGATGACGGCGCGCCGGGCCCGTTCCTCCTGTTCGTGCGCCAGTTCCGCGGCGAGGCGCTGGAGGGCGTCTCCGCGTTCGACGAGCCTGCGCTGCATATGGCCGAGGTAGAGGGCGACCGGCGGGACGAGGAGTGCCTGCCCCAGGACGAGGAGCGGTGAGAGGTGGGCGGCGAGTCCGCTGTGCAGGACGGAGATGAAGGCCAGGGCGGCCCCGGCGGCGGCCTGGCGCAGCGGCCGCAGGGCCGCCAGGCTCATCAGCGCGATGACCGGCGCCCACCAGCCCACGGTGGGCTGGTAACCGAGCAGGAGATACAGGGAGTAGCCCGTCGCGCAGGCCACGAGGACCGCGAAGGGGGCGGTGCGCCGGAGCGCCAGCGGCACCGCCGTCAGACAGATGAGCAGATACGCCCAAACGTCGAACCGGGCCCAGCCCGCGGGCTGGTACTGCTGCCCCGCGACGCATCCGGTGGCCGCGACACCGGCGGCGAGTGCCCGGTCGAAGGCGGTGCGCCAGTCGAGGGCGGTGCGTTGGACGGCCGGCCTGATCCCCATCGGAGGATGTTAGGCCGGTGCTCCCGGCGGGCCGTCGGACGAGCGGATGAACCGGTGCCTCAACCCTGGGTTGACGGGCGGGACGCACATCAACCCGCCGGGGGACGCGCCCCGGCCGGGCGGGACTTTCGAAACACGCCCTGGTGTCGCTGGCCGGACGGGGGAAGGGCGAGGTTCCGGGAGCGGGTGCGCTCCCGGGGTCCCGTCCGTCGCCCGCCCCGGCGCGGCGGCCGTCAGCGGATCGGCATGCCCGACAGGGTGCGGGCGATGACCAGGCGCTGGACCTCGCTGGTGCCTTCGAAGATCGTGTAGATGGCGGCGTCGCGGTGCATGCGCTCCACCGGGTATTCGCGGGTGAATCCGTTCCCACCGAGGATCTGGACGGCCTGGGCGGTGACCTTCTTGGCGACCTCGCTGGCGTACAGCTTGGACATCGAGCCCTCGGCGGCGGTGAACGGCTTGCCGGCGGTGGCCATCCAGGAGGCGCGCCAGACGAGCAGCCGGGCCGCGTCGATCTGCGTCCGCATGTCCGCCAGCTGGAAGGCGACGCCCTGATTGTCGATGATGGGGCGGCCGAACTGGACGCGGGTCTTGGCGTAGTCGAGGGCGACTTCGTACGCGGCCCGGGCGGTGCCCACCGCCATCGCGCCAACCGCGGGGCGGGACGCCTCGAAGGTGGCCATGGCGGCGTTCTTGACGCGTTCGCCGTCCTTCCCTGCCTTTTCGCGGGCCCGGGCGAGGCGCTCGTCGAGCTTCTCCTTGCCGCCGAGCAGGCAGTGGCCGGGAACGCGGACGTCCTCCAGGACGACCTCCGCGGTGTGCGAGGCCCGGATGCCGTGCTTCTTGAACTTCTGGCCCTGGGTGAGGCCCGGGGTGCCCGGGGGGACGATGAAGGAGGCGTGACCCTTGGAACCGAGCCCCGGGTCGACGACGGCGACGACGACGTGGACGCCCGCGATGCCGCCGTTGGTCGCCCAGGTCTTGGTGCCGTTGAGGACCCACTCGTCCTTGGCCTCGTCGTAGACGGCGCGGGTGCGCATGGACGCCACGTCCGAGCCGGCGTCGGGCTCCGAGGAGCAGAAGGCGGCGACCTTCACGTCGTCGACGTCCCCGTACATCTGGGGGATCCAGGTGCCGATCTGTTCCTCGGTGCCGTTGGCGAGGACACCGACGGCCGCGAGGCCGGTGCCGACGATGGACAGGGCTATGCCCGCGTCGCCCCAGAAGAGTTCCTCCATGGCGATCGGGATGCCGAGGCCGGTCGGGTCGAAGAACGCCTGCGCGTAGAAGTCGAGCGAGTAGATGCCGACCTTGGCGGCCTCCTGGATGATCGGCCACGGGGTTTCCTCGCGTTCGTCCCACTCGGAGGCGGCGGGCCGGATCACGTCCCGGGCGAAGCCGTGCAGCCAGTCGCGAACCTGCTTCTGGTCCTCGTTGAGCTCCATCGTGAACTCGGCCATGTTTCCTCCCGGCACTGCGCGACCCAACATCTGTTACCTGCGGTAACGGGCAGTCTGTTACTGGCAAGTAGAAACTGTCAACCGGCGAGGGGCCCGGCGCGGGTGTTACTTTGCGCAGGCGTCACGGAAATCGCACGGGCGGGGAGACACGCTATGGACACCACACACCGCACCGACCAGCAACGGTCGGCCGACCAGCGGCGACGGGAACTGCTCGAAGCCGCGGACCGGGTGGTGCTCCGCGACGGGCCGCAGGCATCCATGAACGCCATCGCCGCCGAGGCCGGGATCACCAAGCCGATCCTCTACCGCCACTTCGGCGACAAGGGCGGGCTCTACCGGGCCCTCGCCAAGCGCCACACGGACGCCCTGCTGGCCGCGCTGCGCACCGCGCTCGACGCCCCGGCGGAACGCCGGCAGCGGGTGGAGGCCACCCTCGACACCTACCTCGCGGCCATCGAGGCGCGGCCTCAGGTGTACCGCTTTCTGATGCATCCGTCGGACGAGCCCGGACACCACTCGGAGCAGGGCTTCGAGGTGGGCCGGCACTCGGTACCCCTGCTGCGCCGGATGGGCGAGGAACTCGCCCAGGTGATCGCGGAGCGCATCGACCTCGGTCCGTCCGGCGAGGCGCTGGCCCGGGTGTGGGGCCACGGAATCGTCGGCATGATGCACGCGGCCGGCGACTGGTGGCTCGGTGAACGCCCCTGCTCACGGGCGGAGTTGGTGCGGAGCCTGGCCGACCTGCTGTGGGGCCGCCTCGCCGCGGCCGACGACCGCGCCGGCGGCCTCCGGTTCTAGGGCGTGTGACGAAAGTCCCGTCCGGCCGGGGCCCCGCCCTCCGGGCGGACGACGCCACTTTCGGAACACGCCCTCGGGGGTCCGTTCAGCGGGCGCGGGCCCAGGGAGCCCTGCGGGCGGCGCGCAGGGCCTTCGCCCGGCGCCAGCCGGTGAGACGGTCGGTGTAGACCGTGCCCTCCAGGTGGTCGCACTCGTGCTGCAGACAGCGGGCGAAGAAGCCCGTGCCCTCGATCCGCACCGGAGCGCCGAGCACGTCGACGCCTTCCACCACCGCGCGGTCGAAGCGGGTGGTGCCCGCCTCGAGGCCGGGGAGGGACAGACAGCCCTCCGGACCGCGGACCGTCACCCCGTCCGCCTCCACCAGGCGCGGGTTGACGACATGGCCGAGGTGCCGGACGTCCTCGTCGTCCGGGCAGTCGTAGACGAAGACGCGCGAGGCCACTCCGATCTGGTTCGCCGCGAGGCCGACCCCCTGGGCCGCGTACATCGTCGCGAACATGTCGTCGACGAGCCGGGCCAGACCGGGACCGAAGTCGGTGACGGTGTCGCAGGGGGTGTGCAGCACCGGGTCGCCGAGCAGACTCATGGCTCGTACACGGCCGGAACTGCCGGGGATCGGGCGATTTCGCATGGCGCCCAGCCTACGTTCCACCCTGACCTCGGGGTTCATGGAGGTGGCGCGGTTCAGGCCGTCGGCCGGAGGTCGATAGGCTGAGCCCGGACCCACGCTAGGAGGAACAAGGACGATGGCAGGCAACTCGGAGCCGCTGTCGCCGCGCGCCAAGCTGGCCGTGACGGCAGGCAAGGCCGCAGCGGCGGTGTCTCGCGCGGCGGGACGCGGCAGCGGATCGGTGATCGGCGGCCGGGTGGCGCTCAAGCTCGACCCCGACCTGCTGGGGCGGCTCGCGCAGCACCTGGACGTCGTCCTGGTGTCGGCGACCAACGGCAAGACCACCACCACCAGGCTCATCGCCGAGGCGCTGCGGGCCAGCGGCCCGGTCGTCTCGAACGCCCTCGGGGCGAACATGCCGGCGGGCATCACCTCGGCCCTGGCCGGCGGCTCGGACGCCAAGTTCGGCGTGATCGAGGTCGACGAGAAGTACCTCGCCGGTGTCGCCCGCGATGTGACCCCCAAGGCGATCGCGCTGCTCAACCTCTCCCGCGACCAGCTCGACCGCGCGGCCGAGACGCGGATGCTCGCCGAGAAGTGGCGCGAGGGCCTGTCCGGCACCAAGGCGGTGGTCATCGCCAACGCCGACGATCCGCTGGTCGTATGGGCCGCCTCCTCCTCCCCCAACGTGGTGTGGGTGGCGGCCGGCCAGGAGTGGAAGGACGACGCCTGGTCGTGCCCCGCCTGCGGCGGTGTCATGCAGCGCCCGGGCGACGACTGGTTCTGCGGCGAGTGCGGCTTCCGCCGCCCCGCCCCCAGCTGGGCCCTGAGCGGCGACCACGTCCTGGACCCGCACGGCTCGGCCTGGCCGATCCACCTCCAGCTGCCCGGCCGCGCCAACAAGGCGAACGCCGCCACCTCGGCCGCCGTGGCCGCGGTCTTCGGCGTACCGCCGCAGGTCGCCCTGGAGCGCATGTACCAGGTGCAGGCGGTGGCCGGCCGGTACGACGTGATCTCCTTCCTCGGGCGGGACGTGCGGCTGCTGCTGGCGAAGAACCCGGCCGGCTGGCTGGAGACGTTCTCGCTGATCGACCCGCCGCCGACGCCGGTGATCCTCTCGGTCAACGCCCGCGGCGCCGACGGCACGGACACCTCCTGGCTGTGGGACGTCGACTACACGCGGCTGGCCGGACACCCGATCTTCGTGATCGGTGACCGCCGGCTCGACCTTGCGGTACGTCTGGAGGTCGCGGGTCTGGACTTCCGGGTCTGCGAGACCGTGGACGAGGCGGTGCAGCTCTCCCCGCCCGGGCGGATCGAACTCATCGCCAACTACACCGCCTTCCAGGACGTGCGCCGCCGCGTCGGCAACTGACCCCAAAGGACATGAGCATGAGCGACAGCAGTCTGCGTCTGGTGTGGGTCTACCCGGACCTGCTCAGCACGTACGGAGACCAGGGCAACGCCCTGGTGGTGGAGCGCCGCGCCCGCCAGCGCGGCCTGGACGTCCAGCGCGTGGACGTGCGCAGCGACCAGCCGATCCCGACGTCCGGCGACATCTACCTGATTGGCGGCGGCGAGGACCGGCCGCAGCGGCTGGCGGCCGAGCGGCTGCGCCGGGACGGCGGCCTGAACCGGGCCGCCGAGAACGGCGCGATCATCTTCTCGGTGTGCGCGGGGTACCAGATCCTGGGCCACGAGTTCATCAACGACCTCGGTGAGCGCGAGCCGGGCCTCGGCCTGATCGACGTGATCTCGACCCGCGGCGAGGGCGAGCGGTGCGTCGGTGACGTGCTCGCGGACATCGACCCGCGGCTCGGCCTGCCCCAGCTCACCGGTTTCGAGAACCACCAGGGCGTGACCCATCTCGGCCCGACGGCCCGTCCCTTCGCGCGCACCGTGTTCGGCAAGGGCAATGGCACCGGCGACGGCACGGAAGGCGCGTACAACGACACTGTTTTCGGGACGTACATGCACGGACCGGTCATGGCTCGCAATCCGCAGATCGCGGACCTGCTGCTGAAGCTGGCCCTCGATGTGAACGCGCTGCCGCCGACCGACGACCGGTGGTACGAGGCGCTGCGGGCCGAGCGGATCGCCGCGGCCAGGCAGCCCGCCTGACGGACCGTTCCATCACGGCTTTGTCGGTTCGTATGACTACCGTCCAGTAGTCGGACGCCCGGTTCGGCCCCGTCACCCATTGTCGGTAGGGTGGCGGGGATCCAACCGGACGACGTGGTCCGGGAGTCGGCCCACGTTGCAAAGGTATTTCGGGCTATGCGCATAGGTGTGCTCACCTCCGGCGGCGACTGCCCCGGTCTGAACGCCGTCATCCGTTCCGTCGTGCACCGTGCCGTCGTCGACCACGGCGACGAGGTCATCGGCTTCCACGACGGCTGGAAGGGTCTCCTCGAGGCGGACTACCGCAAGCTCGACCTCGACTCCGTCGCCGGCATCCTGGCCCGCGGCGGCACCATCCTCGGCTCCTCCCGCGTCCAGCCCGCCCACCTCGTCGACGGTGTCGAGCGGGCCAAGGGGCACGTCGCCGAGCTCGGCCTCGACGCGATCATCCCGATCGGCGGCGAGGGCACCCTCAAGGCCGCCAACCTTCTCTCCCGTGCGGGCCTGCCCATCGTCGGTGTGCCGAAGACCATCGACAACGACATCGCCTCCACCGACGTCACCTTCGGTTTCGACACCGCCGTGGGCGTCGCGACCGAGGCGCTGGACCGGCTGAAGACCACCGCCGAGTCGCACCAGCGCGTGCTGATCGTGGAGGTCATGGGCCGGCACACCGGGTGGATCGCGCTGCACTCCGGCATGGCGGCCGGCGCGCACGCGATCGTCGTGCCCGAGCGGCCCTTCGACATCGACGAGCTGACGGCCCGGGTCGGGGCGCGCTTCGAGGCGGGGAAGAAGTTCGCGATCGTCGTCGTGGCCGAGGGTGCCAAGCCGCGCGCGGGCACCATGGAGTTCAACGAGGGCGGCAAGGACATCTACGGCCACGAGCGCTTCGCCGGTGTGGCCCAGCAGCTGGCCGGCGAGCTGGAGCAGCGGCTCGGCAAGGAGGCCCGGGCGGTGATCCTGGGCCACGTCCAGCGCGGCGGTACGCCGACGGCGTACGACCGTGTCCTGGCGACCCGCTTCGGCTGGCACGCGGTGGAGGCGGCGCACCGCGGCGAGTTCGGCATGCTGACCGCGCTGCGCGGCACGGACATCGTCATGGTTCCGCTGGCGGAGGCCGTGGAGACGCTGAAGACCGTCCCGGCCGAGCGGTACGACGAGGCCGAGACCGTGCTGTGATCTGAAGTTCCGTACCGAACGAACCGCCCCCGGCCGCAGACGCGGAAGGGGGCGGTTCTAGTCTTGACCCCGCAAGCGGACAACCCAGCACGAATCAGGAGCCGGCGGATGGATCACAGCGGGCACGGCATGACGATGGATCTGCCGCCGTTCACGCTGGGACGGGGGCTCGCGTTCTCACCGGACACCTTCTTCCTCGTCGGCTGCCTGCCGGCGCTCGGCCTGTACGGGTGGGGCGTGGTCCGGCTGCGGAGGCGGGGTGACGGCTGGCCGGTCGGCCGCACCGTCTTCTTCACCGTCGGTGTGCTGACCGTCGCGCTGGTGATGTGCACCGGGCTGAACGACTACGGCATGGTCATGTTCAGCGTGCACATGGTGCAGCACATGGTGATCAGCATGCTGTCGCCGATCCTGCTGCTGCTCGGCGCCCCTGTGACGCTGGCCCTGCGGGCGCTGCCGGTGGCCTCGCGGCGCGGCAGCAAGGGGCCGCGCGAGCTGCTGCTCATGCTGCTGCACAGCCGGTACATGCGGATCATCACGCACCCGGTCTTCACGATCCCGCTGTTCATCGCGAGCCTGTACGGGCTGTACTTCACGCCGCTCTTCGACTTCCTGATGGAGTCCAAGCCCGGGCACATCGCGATGATGGTGCACTTCCTCGCCGTGGGTCTGGTGTTCTTCTGGCCGATCATGGGCGTGGACCCGGGCCCGCACCGGCCCGGATACGTGATGCGGATGCTGGAGCTGTTCGCGGGCATGCCGTTCCACGCGTTCTTCGGCATCGCGCTGATGATGGCGACCGAGCCGATGGTCAAGGCGTACGAGAACCCGCCGGCCTCGCTCGGGATCGACGCCCTCTCGGACCAGAACGCCGCGGGGGGCATCGCCTGGGCGTTCAGCGAGATCCCGTCCGTCCTGGTGCTCATCGCGCTCGTGTACCAGTGGTACCGGTCCGAGCAGCGCCAGGCGGTCCGCAAGGACCGGGCGGCCGACCGGGACGGCGACAAGGAGCTGGAGGCGTACAACGCCTACCTGGCCTCGCTGCAGGCCCGCGGGCGATAGGGCGGCGCACATCCCGGCTCCCGGGCAGTAGCGCACCGGCCCGTTCAGGCGTCACGATGGCCTGGACGGGCCGCTGCCTTGAGGAGGGCGCGCATGTCCAGTTCGACGAAGACGATGGGTGTGCTCACCGTCGGTGCGCTGGTGGTCACGACGGCATACACGGTGGCGCTGGGCAGCAACGGCTGGCTGTGGTTCGGCTGGGTGGTCCTGGGCCTTGTGACGATCGGGATGGCCGCCACGCGGGACAGCTGAGTCCGCGGGCCGCCGGACACCCGGTCCCGCCGGTTCAGTGGCTCAGAAGCGGAAGACGGGGCCGGTCGCCGAGCCGAGCAGGCAGGCGTTGGGATAGGTCGCCTCCCAGCTCACGGGCCGCCCGGTCCAGGTGCCCTCGGCGCGTACGGTCACGGGGTCCGACCGCTTGGTGCAGGGACGGGACGGTCCCGCGAGCCGGTCGAAGTCGCCGCCCGCCTCCTCAAGAGCCTCGCAGGCGCCGCGCGGATCGGGGTGGGCACCGTCCGGCTCGGGCGAGCAGTCCAGCCGGACGCCGCGGATCCAGCTGTCCTGGGCGCCGGTGATCGTGAGGAAGAGGCCGCTGTCGGGCGCCGCGGCGGTGCCGTCGCCGGACGGACCGGCGGTGTGCGCGGGCGCCGCGGCAAGTGCGGAGAGGGCGGCGGCCAGGGCGGCGGCCATGGTGAGGCGGGGGATCATCCGGTGCTCCTGGGGTGCGGGGACACACTGGGGTGAGCGCCCCCAGAGCACCTCCCGCCGGGGCGGGTCGCCCAGGCGGCGCGCCGCGCCGTCCCGCGTGCGGACGCAGGAAGCCCCCCCGGTCGGCCGTCCGCTGCCACCGGCGGTTCCGGGTGGGCAAGGGGGTGGGCAAGGGTGCGCAAGAGGGTGTGCAAGAGGGTTACGTTCTGGCCAGCGAGGGGCGTAATCTCGGCCACCCGGCAGAGGCCCCCTCCCCGCACGGACCACCTGCCGTGGTGGCGCGTCGCGTCCCCGAGCACGCCGCGCGCCGAGCCGAGGCCCCGCCCTGCCCCCCCTGGGCGGGGCCTCCCCGCGTTCCGGGCGAGGGGTGGGGCGGCGGGGCAGGCCCGTCCGGGTGACCACGCGGTGCGTACGGCATGTCCCGTGCGGCCACGAGCACGCCGGATGTCACAGTCACCTCGTTAACTCCAAGCGCCCCACCTGCGGGATTGCTGGGCCGGACCCCCGGGACGCACTGCCGTCCCGGGGGTCCGGTCTGTGCGCTCCGGCGGGCCCGAGGCGGTCAGGCGTCCATTCGGGGTCTCCCGGCCCCGGGCCGTTCCCCGGCGACCGCCGCCGGGGTATGCGACTGTCATGCCCGACAAGTCTTCCGGCGCCGAGGGCCGGGAATCATGGTTCGGACGACTGCACCGCGCGTTCCACGGCTCGGCGGCGGGACGCGGATGGCGCCGGGGCAGGGACATGGAGCTGATGCACCGCGCCATGGGTTTCGCGGCACTCGGGCTGCTCACCCTCGTACCGCTGCTCATCGTGGTCGCGGCGGCGGACCCGGCGAACGGGCAGGGGTTCGCGCAGTGGCTCTCGGACGGCATCGGGGTCGCCTCGGCCTCGGAGGACGAGGTGGAGCGGCTCTTCGCGCCGCCCGGCACGGCGCTCGACACGACCACCGGCTTCGGTCTCGCCACACTGGCGATCTTCGGGCTGACCTTCGGCGGGGTGGTGCAGACCGGCTACGAGAAGGTGTGGGAGCTCAGGGCGGCCCGCTGGCACACGATGTGGCGGCATCTCGTCTGGCTCGCCGCGCTCGTGGCCTACATCCTGCTGTCCGCGCACATCGCCTCCCGCCCGGGGGACGCCGGCGAGCTCGCCTGGCGGGGCACGATCGCCACGCTGAGCGGTGTGCTGTTCTTCTGGTGGTCACAGCGGCTGCTGCTGTGCGAGCGGCTCCCCTGGAGTGCCCTGCTGCCGGGCGCGGTGATGACCGTGCTCGGGCTGGTCGGGCTGAGGATCTTCTCGCATCTGGTGTTCTCCCCGCTGATCGCCTCCAACGCCGTGACCTACGGCGCCGTGGGCACGGTGCTCGTGATCCAGTCCTGGCTCGTCGGCGTCGGTTTCGTCGTTTTCGGCGGCGCGCTCGTCGGCCGGCTGCTCTACGAGGAGCGCTGGCACCTCGGCCGGAAGCTGCGGCGGCTGGCCGGATGGCGCCCCGGCGGGCGGCCCGGGAGAGCGGGAGAGGAGCCGGGCGACTCACCTGAATGACAATCCGTCAGTAGAGTCTGCGTGCGTCAGCATGGATCCGAACGCGTCCCCGGAGCGTACCGGCGGAGTTGGGAGCGACCCCGTGTTCTACTACGTGCTCAAGTTCGTGCTTCTCGGGCCTCTGCTGCGGCTGCTGTTCCGGCCCAGGACTGAGGGGCTGGAGCACGTACCGGAGGAAGGCGCCGCGATCGTCGCGGGCAATCACCTGTCCTTCTCCGACCACTTCCTCATGCCGGTCGTCCTCAAGCGGCGCATCACGTTCCTGGCGAAACAGGAGTACTTCACCGGGCCCGGCATCAAGGGCCGGCTGACGGCCGCGTTCTTCCGCAGCGCCGGACAGATCCCGGTCGACCGGTCGGGCAAGGAGGCCGGGCAGGCCGCCATCCGCGAAGGGCTCGGGGTGCTGACCAAGGGCGAGCTGCTGGGCATCTATCCCGAGGGCACCCGCTCCCACGACGGGCGCCTGTACAAGGGCAAGGTCGGGGTCGCCGTGATGGCGCTGAAGGCGGGCGTCCCGGTCGTCCCGTGCGCCATGGTCGGAACCTTCGAGATCCAGCCGCCGGGGCAGGTCGTACCGAAGATCAAGCGGGTCACGATCCGGTTCGGGGAGCCGCTGGACTTCTCGCGGTTCGCCGGGATGGAGAACGAGAAGGCGGTGATCCGCGCGGTGACCGACGAGATCATGTACCGGATCCTGGAGCTGTCCGGTCAGGAGTACGTGGACGAGTACGCGGCCAAGGTGAAGGCGGAGCAACAGGCCGGGCAGGGGCCGAAGTTCCCGCGACTGCGTCGCTGAGAGCAGATCCGCGCAGGGCGAACGCCGGTGGGCCGGGTGGCCTGCCGGGCCTAGCGTCGCGGGCATGACCAGGGGAAACGTTTTCGTCGTCGGAGCAACGGGACAGATCGGACGAGCCGCGGTGCGGGCGCTCGTCGCGGACGGGTGGGAGGTGCGGGCCGCGTCGCTCGGCGGCGGGCGGGACGATGGCTGGCCGGACGAGGTGCGGTCACTGGCGCTGGACCGCGACGAGGAGGGCGCCCTGGAAGCGGCGCTCGGCGACGGCTGCGACGTGCTCGTCGACATCGTGGCCTACGGGCGGGACCACGCGCGCCAGCTGGACGGGCTGGCGGACCGGATCGGCTCCGCGGTCGTCATCTCCAGCGGGGCGGTGTACCGGGACGACCGGGGACGGAGCTTCGACACCCAGGAGGAGCCGGACGGGTTTCCCGAATATCCGGTGCCGATCCCGGAGGCGCAGGCCACCGTGGAGGCGGGCGACTCCACCTACGGAACGCGCAAGATGGCGCTGGAGCGGGCGCTGCTGGCGGCCGGTGACCGGCTGCCGACGACCCTGCTGCGGGCGGGCGCGATCCACGGCCCGCACTGCCGGGGCCCGCGCGAGCTGTGGTTCGTGAAGCGTGCCCTGGACCGGCGGCCGGTCAGGATTCTGGCGTACAACGGAGAGAGCCGCTTCCACCCGGCCCATGTGGACAACCTCGCCGAGCTGATCCGTCTCGCCGCGGCGAAGCCTGGTTCGCGGGTGCTCAACGCGGCGGACGCCGAGGCGCCGACGGTCGCGGAGATCGGCGCCTGGGTGGACGCGGCCATGGGGGTGGTGAGCGAGACGGTGCTGATCGACGGCCCGGCGCCGACGGGTAGTGTCGGCCTCACCCCGTGGGGGTTGGACCGCCCCATCGTGTACGACATGACCGCCGCCGAGCGGGAGTTGGGCTATCGACCGGTGACCGGGTACGCGGAATCGCTGCCCGCCACCGTCGAGTGGCTCGTCGGCCGACTGGCCGGCGGGAAGGGCATGGACGCCTTCCCCAAGCTCGCCAAGTACGGGCAGGACTGGTTCGACTACGCCGCGGAGGACACCTGGCTGAAGGGAACGCGGTGAGCGAGCACGAGACGTACGCCAAGCTGATCGGTCTGCTGGACGAACGCGGGGCGGCGTACCGGATCATCGAGCACGAGGCGGAGGGCGCCACCGAGGCGGTCAGCGCGCTGCGCGGCAACCGGCCGGAGCAGGCCGCCAAGTGCATCGTGGTGATGGTCAAGACCGGGAAGAAGACGAAGCGGCACGTCCTGGCCGTGGTGCCGGGCGACCGGCGGGTGGACCTGGGCGCCGTGAAGTCGCTCGTCGGCGGCAGCTACGCCGGGTTCGCGACGCCGGAAGTGGCGGAGCGGCTGGCGCGGAGCGTGAGCGGGACGATCCTGCCGTTCTCGTTCGATCCGGAGCTGGAGCTGGTGGTGGACCCGGCACTGCTGGACCAGGAGGAGCTGTTCTTCAACGCGGCCCGGCTGGACCGCTCGCTCGCTCTGCGGACGGCCGACTACGTGGCGATCGCCGAGCCCCGCCGGGCCCCGATCGCGGCCTGAGGCCACGCCGGGGCCGCCCGGGGCGGTGATCAGCCCCCGGGCCCGGGCGCGAGCGCGGACCGCGCCTCGTCGAGGACGCGGCGCAGTCCGCGCGCGTCCGGGGCCACGGCCGTGACCAGGGCGGCGGGGCCGGCGAGCGGGGTGAGGACCGCGCTGTCCCCGAGCAGCCGGACCTCGGCGGGCTTCTCGTCGAGGTCCGGGTGGACGACGAGGAGCTGGCCGACGGCTCGGTGCCCGGCCAGGACCGCCCCGCCGTCCCAGCCGGCGGGCGAGCCCGGTCCGTAGGACAGTTCCTGGTCCAGCAAGGGGCGGCCGGCCAGCCGGACGGTGAGCCGGGTGGTGAGGCTGCCCGGCTCTTCGCCGTGACGGCCCAGGATCTGTTCCTCGCGCAGCACCAGGCGTGCGGTCCGGGCGAGTTCGACCGTCGTGCGCATGTGCAGGGCCGAGCCGTGCGCGGAGACCAGCTGCTCGGGCAGCCAGCGCAGTTCCGCGTCCGGGCCGGCGGAGAGCCGGACGTCGTAGTGTGCCGGTCCGGCGTCGCGGCCCGGCAGCGCCACGGTCGCCGCCGCCGAGTCCACCGTGAGCCGGGCGCCCTCCCGCGCCTCGGCCTCGATCGCCAGCCGGTCGCCGCCGAGCGGGGCGGTCATCGCGCCGACGACGGTCACGCGGGTGTACGGGCCGGTCGCGCGGGTGCGGCGGAGGGCGAGCGGGCCGTCGCTGATCAGCAGGGGCAGCGCGCCGTCCCTCTCGGCGGCGATCCGGGCGGTGGCTCGGACGCTCATGCGGCCCAGTCGGCGAGCTGTGCGCGCACCCAGTCGGCGACGGGCGCGACACCCTGTTCACCGGTGAGCGAGGTGAAGACGACGGGCAGGTCGCCCCGCTGCTCCTTGGCGTCGTGTGCCATGCGCTCCAGGTCGGAGCCGACGTAGGGGGCGAGGTCGGTCTTGTTGATCACGAGCAGGTCGGCGGTGGTGACGCCGGGGCCGCCCTTGCGCGGGATGTCGTCTCCGCCGGCCACGTCGATGACGAAGATCTGGGCGTCGACGAGGCCCTTGGAGAAGGTGGCGGTGAGGTTGTCGCCGCCGGATTCGACGAGGATCAGGTCGAGCGGTCCGACGGCGTCCTCCAGGTCCTCGACGGCTTCGAGGTTGGCGGAGATGTCGTCGCGGATCGCGGTGTGGGGGCAGGCGCCGGTCTCGACGGCCTGGATGCGCTCGGGCGGCAGGACCGCGTTGCGCAGCAGGAACGCGGCGTCCTCCCTGGTGTAGATGTCGTTGGTGACGACGGCGATCGACAGCCGGTCCCGCAGCGTCCGGCACAGGGCGGCGACGGTGGCGGTCTTGCCGGAGCCGACGGGGCCGCCGAGTCCGATGCGGAGGGCGCGGCGTGTGCCGTCCGGGCGGTGGGCGTCGGCGCTGACCGCGGTGGTGTGCGCGTGGGAGTGGTCGAGGTGCATGGCGGCTCCTGGTCTGGTCATGAGGCGAAGAGGCGTACGGGCCAGGCGGCGTGCTGCTCGGCCGTGATGTCGAGGAGCGGCGCCGAGGCGGCCGGCAGGTCGTCGACGCCCCGGTGCGCGGCGGCCGCGGCGCGGGCGGCCACCCGGTCCATGTCGGGGGCGAGGCGGGCCAGTACGGCCGTGGCCTCGAAGGGGTCGAGGCTGAGCAGCCGTACTGTCGCGGTGGCGGGCCCGCTGACCGTCTCGTACGCGACGCAGTGGGCGGCGTCCTCGGGTCCGAGGCCGGCCGCGCGGGCGGCGAGCCCGAGGACGAGCGGCTGGTGGGCGCCGCGCGGGAACGCGGCCGCGAGGGCGTCGAGTTCGGGGCTGGGCCAGGTCGCCCGGGCCGCCCGCAGCATCTGGCGGCCGAGCTTGCGCGCGGTGGCGCGCAGGGCGGGTGAGGGGGTGCGGGCGTCGGCGGCGGCGTCGAGCGCGGTGGGGTCGAGGCCGAGGGCCGCCGCCGCCGCGAGTGCGGCGGAGGTGAGCCCGGTGGTGTGCAGACGGCCCCGGCAGAAGGCCTCCAGGTCCCGGGCATCGCGTATGCGTCCCGCTCTGACGGCCGGTTCGGCTCCGCCGGAGTGGGCGTGGCCACCGGCGGGGAACCGGCCGTCGGCGAGGACGAGCAGGGCGGCGCGCGTCATTCGGTGCCCATCAGAAGAGGAAGTAGCGCTGGGCCATGGGGAGTTCGGCGGCGGGTGCCGGTTCGACCGGCTCGCCGTCGATCGTCACGGTGAAGGTGTCGGGGTCGACGTCGACGCGTGGCAGGGCGTCGTTCTCCCGCATGTCGCCCTTGGTGACACCGCGGGTGCTGGTGATGGGGACGAAGCGCTTGCCGAGGCCGAGCCGGCCCGGCAGGTCGTCCTCGATCGCGGTCCCCGTGACGAAGTTGAGGGAGTTCGCGGCGGGGGCGGTGCCGAGCGCGCCGAACATGGGGCGGGGCATGACCGGCTGCGGTGTCGGGATCGAGGCGTTGGCGTCGCCCATCTGCGCGTACGCAATCTGTCCGCCCTTTATCACCGTCTGCGGCTTGACGCCGAAGAACGCGGGCTCCCAGAGCACCAGGTCCGCCAGTTTCCCGGTCTCGACCGAGCCGATCTCGTGGTCGAGGCCCTGGGCGACCGCCGGATTGATCGTGTACTTGGCGACATAGCGACGCGCCCGGTGGTTGTCCGCGCGGCCGTCGCCCGGGAGGGCCCCGCGGCGCTGCTTCATGACGTGGGCGGTCTGCCAGGTCCGCATGATCACCTCGCCGACGCGGCCCATCGCCTGGGAGTCGGAGGAGATGATGGAGATGGCGCCCAGGTCGTGCAGCACGTCCTCGGCCGCGATGGTGGTGGGCCGGATGCGGGACTCGGCGAAGGCGAGGTCCTCGGGGACCGCCGGGTTGAGGTGGTGGCAGACCATCAGCATGTCGAGGTGTTCCTCGAGGGTATTGACGGTGTGCGGCCTGGTCGGGTTGGTGGAGCTGGGCAGGACGTGGGGCTCCGAGACGACGGTGATGATGTCGGGCGCGTGCCCGCCGCCGGCGCCTTCGGTGTGATAGGCGTGGATGGTGCGGCCGGCGATGGCGGCGAGGGTGTCACCGACGAACCCGGCTTCGTTGAGGGTGTCGGTGTGGATGGCGAGCTGGGCGCCGCTCTCGTCACAGACGCTCAGACAGTCGTCGATGGCCGCCGGGGTGGCCCCCCAGTCCTCGTGGATCTTGAAGCCGAGGGCGCCGGCGCGCAGCTGTGAGCGCATGGCCTCGCGCGAGACGGTGTTGCCCTTGCCGAGCAGTCCGATGTTGACGGGGTACGTCTCCAGCGCTTCGAACATCCGGGCGAGGTGCCAGGGGCCGGGTGTGATGGTGGTGGCCTTGGTGCCTTCGGCCGGTCCGGTGCCGCCGCCGACGAGGGTGGTGATCCCGGAGGTGAGGGCCTGCTCGACGACGGTGGGCGAGATGAAGTGGATGTGCGCGTCGACGGCACCGGCGGTGACGATCTTCCCGTTGCCGGCGATGACCTCGGTCTCGGGGCCGATGACGAGGTCGGGGTGGACACCGTCCATGGTGTCCGGGTTGCCCGCCTTGCCGATGCCGGTGATCCGCCCGTCGCGGATGCCGATGTCGGCCTTGACGATCCCCCAGTGGTCGATGATGACGGCGCCGGTGATGACGGTGTCGGGCGCGCCGTCGGCGCGGGTCGCACGGGACTGGCCCATCGACTCGCGGATCACCTTGCCGCCGCCGAACACCGCTTCGTCGCCCGCGCGGCCCGGCCCGCCGCAGCGGTCCTGCTCGATCTCGACGAGCAGGTCGGTGTCGGCGAGGCGGATGCGGTCGCCCGTGGTGGGTCCGAACAGGTCGGCGTAGACGGCCCGGCCGAGCCGGACGGAGCTGGTCTCAGACATCGAGGGCGCCTCCGGTCTCGCCACGCAGGCCGGGGACGACACGCAGGCCGGCGAGTGGTACGAGTTCGACGTCGACGGGAATGCCGGGCTCGAAGCGCACGGCTGTCCCGGCGGCGATGTTCAGCCGCAGGCCACGGGCGGCCCGACGGTCGAACTCCAGCCCGGGATTGGCCTCGGCGAAGTGGTAGTGGGAGCCGACCTGGACGGGCCGGTCGGCGGCGTTGAGCACGGTGAGGCGGGTGACCGGGCGGCCTTCGTTGAGGCGCACGGGCTCGTCCGCGTACAGGATCTCTCCGGGGATCATCGGCGTGCTCCCCGTCAGACGATCGGGTCGTGGACGGTGACGAGCTTGGTGCCGTCCGGGAAGGTGGCCTCGACCTGGACGTCGTGGATCATCTCGGGGATGCCCGCCATGACGTCGTCGCGGGTGAGCACCTTGCGGCCGGACGCCATCAGTTCGGCGACGGTGCGACCGTCCCTGGCGCCCTCCAGGATGTGCGAGGTGATCAGGGCGATCGCTTCGGGGTGGTTGAGCCGCACACCGCGTGCCCTGCGCCTCTCCGCCACGTCGGCGGCCACATGGATGAGCAGGCGCTCCTGCTCGTGCGGGGTCAGTTGCACGTTCCACCTCACAGTCTCCCGCCCGGCGGCATCCCGGACGCAGCGGGACCCTATCCGGCTTCAACACTCTGTTGACCTGCGGGAACGAGTGTGGCGGAGAGATATTTCAATCTCGGGCAGAAGTTTTTCCGGCACGTTAACTGCGCCTTTGCCGTCCCATGGCCATGCCGGACGGGCGCCGCGCGGGTCGTATACGTCCCGCGCGCGACGCCGGATGCGCCTCTCAGGAGGACGACTCAGGCACCCGGGGCGCCACCGGGAGGACGGTGGTGCGCGGCGATGCCGAAGCGGCCGCGCTCGGCGGGGGCCGACGGGGGCGGGGCGACTTCGGAGACGGATGTCGTCGACTGGTCACCGCCCTCGAGTCGTTCCAGGTCGGCAGCGGACACCAGGGCCACGAGCGGTTTGCCGTGACGGGTCACGACCACCCGTTCGCCGCCGTAGACGACGCGGTTGATCAGATCGGCGAGTTCCGCCCGGGCTTGCGTCACCGGAATCTCGTAGGCCATGCTCACCATCATAACGGCCTGTACATCCTGTACATTTTTTACAGAGACCAAGGAGGTTCGTCATGCCCCACGACCCCGCCGCCCGCTACGTCCTTCCGGAGTTCACGGAGCGCACCGGCTCCGGGACCCGGACTCTCGACCCCTACTCCAAGCTGCTGGAGGAGCGGATCGTCTTCCTCGGCACCCAGGTCGACGACACCGCCGCCAACGACGTGATCGCGCAGTTACTCCATCTTGAGTACGCCGCGCCGGACCGGGACATCTCGCTCTACATCAACTCCCCCGGCGGCTCGCTCAGCGCGATGTCCGCGATCTACGACACGATGCAGGTGATCACCTGCGAGGTGGAGACGACCTGCATCGGCCAGGCGAGTGCGGGCGCGGCCGCTCTCCTCGCCGCCGGCACACCCGGCAAGCGACTCGCACTGCCCGGAGCACGCGTGATCCTCCAGCAGCCCTCCGTCGACGAGCCGTTGCGAGGAGTGCCGAGCGATCTGGACATCCAGGCGGCGGAGTTGTTGCGACTGCGGGAGCAACTCGCCGATATGCTCGTACGCCACACCGGGCAGACCCGCGAGCGGATCGACGCCGACATCGAGCGCGACACGGTCTTCGACGCGGTCGGCGCGAGGGCGTACGGCCTGGTGGACCACGTCATCCCCAGCCGCAAGAACCGCAAGGCATGAGCGTCGGCCGCCCACGGGCCGGCGCCGAAGGACGACCCCCTGCCGAAGAAGGGCGCCTGCCGCACCACAAGCGCACCACCCACCGGACAGCGACCACCGAGCCCCCGGCCCACGGGGCGCACGAGGAAGGGTGCCCGCATGCTGCCACCGGAACCACCTCCGCTGCCCGCCCTGACCCGAGCCGAGGGCGCGTTCGTCGACAGCTACCTGGAAGTCGTCGATCTGCTGGGGCGGATCAATCCGGCGCGCTCCAGCCACACCTACGGGGCCCTGCGCGCGGCCCAGGCCCTGGTCGGGCGCGCGACGGCGCTGCGCGACGCGCTGACGCTGATGCACGAGCGCGGCGAGAGCGAAGTGCATGCTCATACGCTGGCGCGAGCGCTCCGGGTCCTTGACGGCGAGCGGCGCGCGGGTCGCGTGACGGTCCCTCACAATCGAGATGTGGGACCGACGTAGGCCTCGCCCGGATGGGCTCAGGAGTACGAGAAACGCTCCCCCGTTCAGCGTATGTATATGGACGAATTTCGTACGACGCGAGTTGCGCTCCTGGACTACTCATCTGGCGGAATATCAGGTTCCGCCCCTGGTGCGGGGATCACCCCTTCGCCACGGCCGGGCTCCAAAACGACCCTGTCCACCCGAACGGATCAGTCGTGAGGAGCCTCACATAAGGCCGTTTCGACTCGGAATTTCGTCAATTCATGGGTCAAGATCCGTGTCGACGACAAGCCCCCGCCACCGCGGCGGGGCGGTCCGGGCGGACGCCGAGTCCTGCCGCCGTCCGGATGCCTGGTCGACAGGAGTGGATCGGCAGGAGTGGAGGACCCAGGCAGTACGGGTGACCGAACGATGTTCGTCCGGTCGGTCGCCCTTGGGGTGAAGCCGCGTCAGCGGCCGGGCAACTTCGCCAGCCCGAACCCGACAGGTCATCCTTCACAGGCGGCTGACGAAGGGTTGCGCCATGAACGCGCAGATTCATGTCCCGTCTCTGCTGTCCCGAGCCGGTGCCGTCTCGGCACTCACTCTCGCCGCCGTCGGCGGGCCGGTGCTGGCGCCCGGCGCCGTGCCGGAGGCCCACGCCGCCCCGGCGCACGCGACGAAGGCCCTGAACGTGGCCGCGTCCAAGAAGGGCGCGCCCTACAAGTACGGCGCGACGGGCCCCAACCGGTTCGACTGCTCGGGCCTCACGCTCTACTCGTACAAGAAGGCCGGCAAGGCGCTGCCCCGCACCGCCCAGCAGCAGTACAACAAGACGCGCCACATCTCGGCGTCGAACCGGCAGAAGGGCGACCTCGTGTTCTTCCATCGTGGCAGCAGCGTCTACCACGTCGGGATCTACGCGGGTAACAACAAGATCTGGCACTCGCCCAAGACCGGCTCCGTGGTGAAGCTCGAAAAGATCTGGTCGAAGTCGGTCTGGTACGGGCGCGTGCGCTGACGTACCGGGCGAGTGAGCCGAAGGGGCGCGACGGTGCCGAACGGGAGAACGCGCGGAGGGTCGCGAGGAACGAGCGACCTGGGCACGATCGACCGTCGACACCGGCGACAGGCGCCCCGGAGGTGAACCGAGCCCTTGAAGGCCACGACATGAGCCGCGGTACAGGGGCGCGCCTCCGGGCACATCCGGAGTGTCCGGCGCCGGCCCCGTACCGCGTGCGCCGCCGGACCGTCGTCAGGGCCCGGCGGCCGGGGCCACCAGCAGGGACACACCCAGCGCGGCGAGCCCGCCGCCCGTGACTCCTCGCACGGTACGGGCGGTGCGCGGCCGGCGCAGCCACCGCCCGAGCCGGTCCACCAGCAGCGCGACGGCCGGGAACCAGATCAGCGCGAGGACGACCACGATCAGGGCCAGGAGCAGGGTGCGCGGCAGCACGGCCGCCCCCTCCGGCACGAACTGCGGCAGCAGGCTCAGGAAGAGGACCGGCGCCTTGGGGTTGAGGACATTGGTCAGGAAGCCCTGACGCAGGCTGCGGCCCGCCCCCGGGCCGGCCTCCCCGGCGGGCTCCTCCTCGTCCGGCGCCGCCCTGAGGGCCCCGCGCAGCGCCTGGACGCCGAGCCAGAGGACGTACACGCCGCCGGCGATCTGCAGAGTCCGGTACAGGACGGGCACGGCCACCAGGACGGCCGCGAGCCCCGCGACGGCGAGGGCGGTGTGCACGAGCAGTCCGCCCGCGACACCGACGGCGCAGGCGACTCCGGCGCGGCGGGAGGACATCGCGTTGCGTACGACGACGGTGAAGTCGGCGCCCGGCACGGCGACCATGCCCGCGGCGACACCGATGAAGGCGATCAGCTGTGCGTCCATGGGCTCAGCCTGCTGCGTAACGGGTATGAGCGTGTACGTGCAATCTTGTGGGTCTGCCTAAAGGGATGCTTAACGTACGACCCCATTCGACTGGCCGCGCTGGTGGCGGTCGCGGAGGCCGGTTCGATCACGCGGGCGGCCGCACGGCTGGGCTACACGCCGCCGGCACTCTCCCAGCAGCTGGCCAAACTGGAGCGGGAGGCGGGTGCGTCCCTGCTGGTCCGGCACCATCGGGGCGCGCGGCTGACGGCCGCGGGCGAGGTGCTGGTGGCGCGGGCCCGCCGGGTCCTGGACGAGATGGAGCGGGCGCGGCACGAGCTGGCCCTGCTGCACGGGCTGACGGGCGGCCGGCTCCGGGTCGGGACGTTCACCACGGTGGGCATCCATTTGCTGCCGCCGGTGCTGAGCGCGTTCCGGCGGGCGCACCCGGACGTGGAGCCGGCGGTCACCGAGTACGAGCCGCCGCGAGGGGTGGCGGCGGTGGCCGCGGGTGAGGTCGATCTCGCGCTGACCCATGTCTACGAGCCGGCCGGAGCCGAGCCGCCGCCCACGGGGGTGGTGCTGGAGCCCCTGCTGGTGGAGGAGCTGGTCCTGGTCACGGCACCGGGGCATGTCCTGGCCGAGGGCTCGGGGCGGCTGCCGGTCGCGGAGCTGGCGGGTCAGCCGCTGATCAGCAGCGCGCCGGCCCACCCGCCGCGCCGGGGTGTGGAGGGTGCGCTGCGCGATGCGGGGGCGACACCTGCGGTGGTGTGCGAGTCCCCGGGGTACGCCCTGGTGTGTGCGCTGGTCAGCGCGGGGCTCGGGGTGGCGGTGGTGCCGGAGATGGTGGCGGCGATGGAGCCGGCGCCGCTGGGCGTGCGGGCTCTGGAACCGGCGGCGTTCCGCCGGACGATCTCGGTGGCGCACCGGGGCGACGATTCCGGCCCGGCCGCCCAGTCACTGCGCGCGCTGCTGCGGGGTGGCTTCGGCCGGGCGGGGTCGGGGCAGCCTCTGTAGGCCCGCGACTGCTCCGCGCGGCGATTTCGGGACCGGTCGGGCCGCGGTCAGGTCGGGTAGGCGCCCTGGTTCTGCACGGGGAGCGTCCAGGGCAGCGCGATCCAGACCGTCTTGCCTCCGTCGGGGGTCGGGGTGACGGAGAGTCGGCCACCGCATTCGGCGGTGAGCCAGCGGATGATGACCATGCCGCGGCCGTTGTCCTGCTGCACCGCGGCGGGCAGGCGCTGCGGCCAGCGCGGATGGCTGTCGGTGACGCCGATGCGCAGCCGTTCGTCGCGTTCGAGCCGGACGTCCACCGTGAAGGTGGGCGACTGCCCGAAGGTGTGCTGGACGGCGTTGGTGGCGAGCTCCGAGACGATCAGCCGGACCGTGTCCGCGGCCGGTGCCTCGTCGGGCAGGCCCCACTCGGCGAGCACGTCGGCCACGTATCTGCGGGCCACGGAGACCGAGGCGGGATCGCTCGGCAGAGTGACGGATGCTTCCTGGTGGTCTGCCATGGCGACGCTGTCCCTTTCCCACCGGGGCCGGTCTGCGACACGTAGCGGATGCTTTGCGAGGACGGCCTCGGATTGTGCTCCGCGCCAGACTGCCACTCATGCCGCCCCTGAGGGGAGCGATCCACCAAGATATGCATATATCTGTCGCTCGAAGCGGTGAACTCTGCGACGGGAGACCGGATTTCGCGAGCAAACTGAGGGGTTGGCCGGGGGAATCGCCGAGGAGGGACGGCGAGGACGGAAGGAGGCGGCGGTCATGCGGGGCACGCGACACGGACCGGCGGTCCGTCGGCGCAAACTGGGCGAGGAGTTGCGCGGGTTGCGCCTCGCCGCCGGACTCACCAGCGGCGACGCCGCACGGCTGGTCGGCTGGCACCAGTCGAAGGTGAGCCGGATCGAGACGGGAGCCAGCGGCGTCACGGGCGCGGATGTGACGCTGCTGCTCGATGCCTACGGTGTCCGGGACCCCCGGCTGCGGGCGCTGTTGGAGGCGCTCGCGGGTGCGGCGGCCGACGGCGGGGGATCCGGGTGGTGGCACGCCTACCGTGGTGTGATCCCGCAGCAGTACCGGGACTTCATCAGTCTGGAGTCGCAGGCGTGCGCGGCGCGGACGCTGGAGACGTCGGTCGTGCCGGGGCTGTTGCAGACGCCCGACTACGCGCGGGCGGTGACCCGGGCCGCGCTCGACGGGCTTCCGGCGTCCACGGTCGACTCGTTGGTGCGGGTGCGGATGGCCCGTCAGGAAGTGCTGTGCGCGGAACCGCCGTTGCGGCTGGACGCCGTGCTCGACGAGGCGGTGCTGCGGCGGGAGGTGGGCGGTCCGGTGGTGATGCGGGCCCAACTGCGGCGGCTGGTGGAACTCGCCGCCCTGCCGCACGTGCGGTTGCAGGTGCTGCCGTTCGCGATGGGCGGCTACGTCGGCCTCTCCGGCCCTTTCGTTATCTTCTCCTTTCCGAACATTTCTGATCTGGATGTGGTTGTTCTCGACCACTTGACGAGTAGCCTCTACCTCGAACGGACGGAAGACCTCGAGGCGTACAGCGCCGCTTTCCGTACGATGCAGGCGCACGCCCTGTCGCCCGAGGACTCCGCGGAACTCATCGCCGGGATCGGTGACGGCGCGTAGGGAGAGGCACCCCACATGTCTGCTTACCTCGCACAGCAGCGGGACGACGGCCTTCGGTGGCGGCGCAGCAGCCGCAGCGTGGGCATGAACAATTGTGTCGAGGCCGCCCTCCTCGACACCGGCCGGCTCGCCGTCCGGGACTCCAAGGACGTCACCCGGCCGCCGTTGCGGTTCTCCGGGGCGGCCTGGTCGTCCTTCATAGCGGACCTCCGCCACGAACCGGCCGGCTGACGGCCGGCCGGAGCGTCAGCCGGCCGGGGCCGTGCGGAGAATGGTGGCGACCGCCGTCTCGACCTGATCGGCGGTCAGGTCGGCCCGCGCGGTGAGCCGCAGGCGCGAGATGCCGTCCGGTACCGACGGCGGCCGGAAGCAGCCGACGGCGAGCCCTTCGGCGCGGCAGTCCGCGGCCCACCGCACGGCCTGTTCCGGCGAGGGGGCGCGCACGGAGACCACGGCGGCGTCCGGTCGTACGGCGGTCAGTCCGGCGGCGGTGAGCCGGCGGTGCAGGGTGGTCGCGACGGTGCGCGCGCGGCCGGCGAGCCCGGGCTCCCGGCGCAGCAGCCGCAGGCTCTCCAGCGCGGCGCCCGCCGCCGCGGGCGCGAGGCCGGTGTCGAAGATGAAGGTGCGGGCCGCGTTCACCAGATGGTCGATGACCCGGGCCGGGCCCAGGACCGCTCCGCCCTGGCTGCCCAGGGACTTGGAGAGGGTGACCGTGGTGACGATGTCGCCGCCGCCGGCGAGTCCTGCCTCGTCCAGCGCGCCGCGCCCGCCGTCACCGAGGACGCCCAGGCCGTGGGCGTCGTCGACGACCAGCGCCGCGCCGTGCGCACGGCACACTTCGGCGAGTTCGTTCAACGGGGCCGCGTCGCCGTCCACCGAGAAGACGGAGTCCGTGACCGCGAGGGCCCGGCGGCCGGGGTGCGCGTCCAGGGTCTTGGCGACGGCCTCGGGGTCGGCGTGCGGGACGACGGTGGTCTCGGCGCGCGCGAGCCGGCAGCCGTCCACGATCGAGGCGTGGTTGCCGGCGTCCGAGACGATGAGGGAGTCCCGGGCGCCGAGCGCGGTCAGGGCGGCGAGGTTCGCCGCGTATCCGGAGGAGAACACGAGCGCCGCCTCGAAGCCGCAGAACGCGGCGAGCTCGCGCTCGAGCTCGGTGTGCAGCTCGGTCGTGCCGGTCACCAGGCGGGAGCCCGTGGCGCCGGCGCCCCAGCGGCGGGCGGCCTCGGCGGCCGCGGCGGTGATGTCCGGGTGGCGGGTCAGGCCCAGATAGTCGTTGCTCGCGAGGTCCAGCACGTCCGGCTCGGCGGGGCGCGGGCGGAGCGTACGGACCAGACCGGCGTCGGCGCGGCGGCGGGCCTCCGCTTCGGTCCAGTCGAAAGGAGCCTGGGGCATGTCTCGGGTTCCCTTTTGTAGGCAGCGAACAGACCCTAACCGGCCCCGGCCGTGGTCAGAGTGTGGTCATACACACACCTCATTCGGCGTCTGTTGTGGAGTTCCTCCTTGGCCGAGGGGTATGCCGTAGGCCAGGATCAGCGCCATGGACCTGCTGAACACGCTGGTGGACAAGGGGCTTCGGCGCGAGCTGCCGACCCGCGAAGAAGCGCTCGCCGTGCTGGCGACCTCCGACGACGAGCTGCTCGATGTGGTGGCCGCGGCCGGGAAGGTGCGCCGTCAGTGGTTCGGGCGGCGGGTGAAACTCAACTACCTGGTCAATCTGAAGTCCGGTCTGTGCCCGGAGGACTGCTCGTACTGTTCGCAGCGGCTCGGCTCCAAGGCCGAGATCCTCAAGTACACCTGGCTGAAGCCGGACGAGGCCTCGAAGGCGGCCGCCGCGGGTGTCGCGGGCGGCGCCAAGCGGGTCTGCCTGGTCGCCAGCGGCCGCGGCCCGACGGACCGGGACGTCGAGCGCGTCGGCAAGACCATCGAGGCCATCAAGGAACAGAACGAGGGCGTCGAGGTCTGCGCCTGCCTCGGGCTCCTCTCGGACGGTCAGGCCGAGCGGCTCCGGGAGGCGGGCGCCGACGCCTACAACCACAACCTCAACACGTCGGAGGGAACGTACGGGGACATCACGACCACCCACACGTACGCCGATCGGGTGGACACCGTGGAGAAGGCGCACGCCGCGGGTCTCTCGGCGTGTTCAGGGCTGATCGCGGGCATGGGCGAGAGCGACGAGGACCTGGTCGACGTCGTGTTCGCGCTGCGTGAGCTGGACCCCGACTCGGTGCCGGTGAACTTCCTCATCCCGTTCGAGGGCACCCCGCTCGCCAAGGAGTGGAACCTCACCCCGCAGCGGGCGCTGCGCATCCTCGCCATGGTGCGGTTCGTCTGCCCGGACGTGGAGGTCCGGCTCGCGGGCGGCCGCGAGGTCCATCTGCGCTCGCTCCAGCCGCTCGCCCTGCACCTCGCCAATTCGATCTTCCTCGGTGACTATCTGACCAGCGAGGGGCAGGCCGGCAAGGCCGACCTGGAGATGATCGCCGACGCCGGTTTCGAGGTGGAGGGCGCGGGGACGACCACGCTGCCCGAGCACCGTGTCGAGACCTCCGAGAGCTGCGGTTCCGGCGTTGGCTGCGGCTCCGGCTCGGTCTGCGGGGACTCCGCCCCGGCGACCGAGGCCGCTCGTCCCGACCTGGTGGCCGTCCGCCGCCGGGGCGCCGGCACCGACCTCGCGCCCAATGCCTGAGCCGCGCTCCGCCCCCGAAGCCCTCTCCCCCGCCGAGCTCGTCGCCCTGGACCGGGCGCACGTCTGGCATCCGTACGGCCCGATGCCGGGCCGTACGGACCCGCTGGTCGTGGAGTCCGCGTCCGGGGTCCGGATCCGGCTCGCGGAGCCGGTTCACGGGCAGGAGGAGCTGGTCGACGGCATGTCGTCCTGGTGGTCCGCCGTGCACGGCTACAACCACCCGGTCCTCAACGAGGCGGTGCGCGACCAGCTCGGCCGGATGAGCCATGTGATGTTCGGCGGGCTCACGCACGAGCCGGCCGTGCGGCTGGCGGCCCGGCTGGTGGAGATCACGCCCGAGCCGCTGCGCCACGTCTTCCTCTCCGACTCCGGCTCGGTGGCCGTCGAAGTCGCCGTCAAGATGTGTCTGCAGTACTGGCGCTCCGTCGGCCGGCCCGAGAAGCGGCGGCTGATGACCTGGCGCGGCGGTTACCACGGCGACACCTGGCAGCCGATGGCGGTGTGCGATCCCGACGGCGGGATGCACGAGCTGTGGTCCGGCGTCCTGCCGCGGCAGATCTTCGCGGGCCCGCCGCCGGCCGCGTACGAGGAGAGTTACGCGGACGAACTGCGCGCGCTGGTCGAGCGGCACGCGCACGAGCTGGCCGCCGTGATCGTCGAGCCGGTGGTGCAGGGCGCGGGCGGGATGCGCTTCCACGACCCCGCGTACCTGCGGGTGTTGCGCGAGGCGTGCGACGAGCACGACGTACTTCTGGTGTTCGACGAGATCGCGACCGGTTTCGGCCGGACGGGCACGCTGTTCGCGGCCGTACAGGCGCAGGTCTCCCCCGATGTGATGTGCCTCGGCAAGGCGTTGACCGGCGGCTATCTGTCGATGGCGGCGACTCTGTGTTCGACGCGGGTCGCCGAGGGCATCTCGCGGGGCGAGGTTCCGGTGCTGGCGCACGGCCCGACGTTCATGGGCAATCCGCTGGCCGCCGCGGTGGCCTGCGCCTCGATCGACCTGCTGCTGGGCCAGGACTGGGCGCAGGAGGTCAAGCGCATCGAGGCCGGGCTGCGGAACGGACTGGCGCCGGCCGGCGAGCTGCCGGGGGTGCGCGAGGTGCGGGTGCTCGGGGCCATCGGCGTGGTCCAGCTCGACCACCCCGTGGACATGGCGGCCGCCACGGCGGCCGCGGTCCGCGAGGGCGCGTGGCTGCGGCCCTTCCGGGACCTGGTGTACGTGATGCCGCCGTACGTCACGGGTGACGACGACCTGGCACGGATCTGCCGCGCGGTGTGCGCGGCCGCACGGGAGGGCTGAGATGACGGTTCTGGTGGTCAGCGGCACGGGGACGGAGATCGGCAAGACGGTGGTCACCGCCGCCGTCGCCGCGGTCGCCCGGGCGGGTGGCCGGTCGGTCGCCGTGCTCAAGCCCGCGCAGACCGGCGTGGGGCCGGACGAGCGGGGCGACGCGGACGAGGTGGTACGGCTCGCCGGCGAGGTCACGACCCGCGAACTGGCCCGTTTCCCCGAGCCCCTCGCACCCGACACGGCCGCCCGGCGCGCCGGCCTCCCGCCGGTCCGGCCGGAGGCGGTGGCCGCGGCCGCGGAGAAGCTGGCCACCGAGCACGACCTGGTCCTGGTCGAGGGCGCGGGCGGACTGCTGGTGCGGCTCGACGCCGACGGGGGGACGCTCGCCGACGCGGCCCGGCTGCTGGGCGCTCCGGTGCTGGTCGTCACGCCCGCCGGGCTCGGCACGCTCAACATGGCGACGCTGACCGGGGAGGCGCTGCGGGCGCGCGGGCTCGAACAGGCCGGTGTCGTCGTCGGCAGTTGGCCGGCCGAGCCGGGGCTGGCTGAGCGGTGCAACCTGGCGGATCTGCCCGACGCGGCGGGCGCGCCGCTGCTGGGGGCGGTGCCCGCGGGTGCCGGAGGGCTGGCGCCCGAGGTGTTCCGGGCCCGCGCCGGTGCGTGGCTCGCGCCGTCGCTCGGCGGTACGTGGGATGCGGCGGAGTTCGCGGCGGCCGTAGGCTGGTGATCATGCGCGCCAAGGTCAGCGAGATCGTCTTCGACTGCGCCGACCCGGCGGCCCTGGTCCGGTTCTGGGCCGCGCTGCTGGGCGGCGAACCCGTCGACCGCGACGCCGGCTGGTCGTACGTCGAGCCGGACGGCTTCGTACGGATCGCGTTCCAGCGCGTCCCGGAGGGCAAGGCCGTCAAGAACCGGCTCCATCTCGACCTGGAGGCGGGTGACGTCGGCACGGCGACGGCCACCGCGGTACGGCTGGGCGCGGTGCGGGTCGGTGGCATCGTGGCCGACGACCAGGGCGACTTCCAGGTGCTGCGGGACCCCGAGGGAAACGAGTTCTGCTTCGTGAGCGGCTGACGGGGGACAATCCCGGTGACTGCTGCACCCCTCTCCGAGGAGGCTCGCGATGCGGGACGCCGTCCACCACCCGGTTTTCGCCCGGTTCTACGCCCGGTTCAGTGAAGTGGCCGACCGGCGGGGCGGGGTGGCCGCGTACCGCGCGGAACTGCTGGCCGGGCTCTCCGGCCGGGTCATCGAGATCGGCGCCGGGAACGGGCTGAACTTTCCGCACTACCCGTCGGCCGTCTCGGAGGTCGTGGCCCTCGAACCGGAGCGCCATCTGCGCCAGGCGGCGGCCGGTGCGGCCCGGCGGGTGGAGGTGCCGGTGGACGTCGTGCCGGGCGCCGCGGAGGCCCTTCCGGTCAAGAGCGAGGCGTTCGACGCGGCCGTCGCCTCCCTGGTGCTGTGCACCGTGCGGGATGTGCCGCGGTGCCTGGCCGAGTTGCGCCGTGTACTGCGCCCCGGCGGTGAACTGCGCTTCTTCGAGCACGAGGTGGCGCGGGACCGGGCCACTGCCGTGATCCAGCGGACGGCGGACCGCACCGTGTGGCCGTTGCTGTTCGGCGGCTGCCACACGGCCCGGGACCCGCTGGCCGCGATCGAGGCGGCCGGCTTCGACGTCGTCACGTACCGCAGGTTCTCCGTGCCGGAGAAGGGCGTCCGGCTGCCCACCTCTCCGTGTGTGCTGGGGGTGGCGCGGCGCCCGGCGGACGACTGAGGGGCGCCGCGGCCCCGGCGGGTGTCAGGACTTGTCGAGCTGGTCGGCGAAGGCACGCAGGGCGTCGGCCAGCTCCTTCTTGGTGGGCAGCTCGTCGACCTTCTTGTTCAGCTCCTCGATGCGCTTGTCGAGGTCGTGGATGTTGGGCGGGGTCGTGGGCCCGGAGGTGCCCGTCGGGTCCGGGGGAGGGGTGGGGTGCGGCGGGGCGGTGGGGTCGGGCCAGCCGCCCGAGCTGCCGTCGGTCTCGCCGCTGCCGCTGCCACCGGTGTCCGTCCCCACCGTGCCGCCGTCGGTGCCGCCGGTGTCCGTTCCGCCCACCGAGCCGCCGCCGTCCATGCCGGCCGAGCCGCCCGAGTCGCCGTCCGGCGGGGTGGTCGGGACCGGGGTGGGCTCCGCCGTCGTCGGCGCCTCCCGCCCGCCCGTGTCGTCGGAACCCGCGGCGATGGCTCCGCCGATGCCGAGCATCACGAGTGCCGCGGCGCCCGCGACGGCGGTGGCGATACGTCTGGCGCGTATGTTCCGGGTGGTTGTCATGATCCGCAACGTAGCGTCGGCAGTTGACGGACGGACGGCTTCCGGTGATCTGTCACAAGGGGAGTCAATCGCTCCAGCGGCGCAGCTCGGCGGCGATGGTCCGGACGTCGGCCCGGCCTTCCTTGACCAGTCTCGCCAGGTCCCTGACCTGCTCGGGCGAGGTGACCACCTTCAGGCCGCAGGCGACGAGATAGCCGTACGCGACGGCGGAGGCGAACATCGCGTTGGAGTGCTCCAGCGCGGGCACATGGAGCAGAAGCTGGAGCAGGGCGGCCGCACGGCTGTGCGGGTCGCCGTAGACGGCGGTGCCGAAGATCTCCGCGTCGTGCCGGCTGACCGCGGCGACGAGGGCGCCCCAGTCGGTGACCTGCGGGTCACCCGGCGTCTTGTGCTCGGCGACCATCAGCAGCCAGGCGAGGTCGATCGAGAGGTTCATGGCTGCCGGGGGCGGTCGTCCGTCACCGCTCGGCCTTGCCCGTGGCTTTCCCCTCGCCCGGCGCTCTCCCCTTGGTGCGGTCGTGAGCGAACTCCTCGGCGAAGACCGTCTCGTACTGCTTCATGAAATCGGCCGCCGCGTCCACGAACGTGCGCCCCACCTCGCCCGCGTCCTGCTGGACGAGCTCCTCGATGTATCGGTTGACGCTCACGCCGCGCTGCTGGGCCCGGCGACGGGCGGTCTCGGCGGTGGACTCCTCCACGCGCACGTTCAGCTGAGTCTTGGCCACATTGTCAAGCTAGCGCGACAGCGCTAGCGCCCACAAGTGGCTCGACGGGCGGGAGCGGGCGGTGATGGGATGACGACCATGGATGATCTCCGGACAAGGCGCGCCTCCCCCGCCGACCTCGACGCCGTCCTCGCCTTCTGGAAGGTCGCGGCGGAGGGCACCAGCATCAGCGACGACCGGGACGGCGTCGCGCGGCTGCTCGCCCGCGACCCGGAGGCACTGATCCTGGCCGAGCACCGGGGAGAGCTCGCCGGGACGGTGATCGCCGGTTTCGACGGCTGGCGATGCCATCTGTACCGGCTCGCGGTCCACCCGGACCACCGGCGTCACGGCATCGGCGCGGCGCTGCTCGCGGCCGCCGAGGAGCGCTTCGTACGGCTCGGTGGCCGACGCGGCGACGCGATGGTCCTCGACCGCAACGAGCGGGCGCACCACGCGTGGCGCGCCTCGGGCTACGCGCCCGAACCGCAGTGGAGCCGCTGGGTCAAGCCGCTGGGGAGCCGGCGGACCAGCGGCTAGCCGCTCGGCGGCCGGCGGCTCGGGACCCTGCTCCTGGGCCCGGCCGCTCGGGACCCACCCTTCGGGGTCCGGCCGGTCGGGATCCCCCTGGGGGTCGGCCGTTCGGACCCACCTCCTCGGGGGCGACAGGCCGGCCCAGCTTCTGAAGGGCCGGCCGTTCGGGACTCCGCCCCGGGGGCCGGCGGCTCGGGACCCGGGCCGCCGGCCCGCCGCACTTTGCTGATCCTTTACCATGGGTGGACTCATTCTCCATCGATCGAAAGGTGTGAGCGTCCGCCCATGGGCGAGCCTCCCAGTAGTCGACATCGCGCACTCCTCCTCTCCCCGGCCGATCATGGGACGGAGGTGAACCGATGACCGAAGTGCTCCTGCTCGTCGTCGCGCTGCTGCTCGCCGTGGCCTGCGGCGGGTTCGTCGCCGCCGAGTTCTCGCTCACCACCGTCGAGCGCAGCGAGCTCGAACGGGCCGTCGAACGCGGTGAGCGCGGTGCCCTGAGTGCCCTGAAGGCCGTGCGCTCCCTCACCTTCCAGCTCTCCGGCGCCCAGCTCGGCATCACCGTCACCAACCTGATCGTCGGCATGCTCTCCGAGCCCTCGATCGCCAAGCTCATCCGCGGACCGATCCGCGCCATGGGCCTGTCCGACTCGGTGGCCTCCTCGCTGGCCCTGGTCATCGGTACCGCCCTGTCCACCGTCGTCCTGATGGTGGTCGGCGAGCTCGTCCCCAAGAACTGGGCGATCTCGTCCCCGCTGGCCGTCGCCAAGGTCGTGGCCACCCCGCAGCGGATCTTCACGGCCGCGTTCAAGCCGCTGATCAGCCACCTCAACCACTCGGCCAACCGGATCGTGCGCCGTATCGGTATGGAGCCGACCGAGGAGCTGGCCTCCGCGCGCAGCCCGAAGGAGCTGGTCGCACTGGCCCGCCACTCCGCCAAGGAGGGCGCCCTGGAGCCGGACACCGCGGAACTCTTCGTCCGCACGCTCAACCTGGCCGAGCTGACCGCCGAGAACGTGATGACGCCCCGCGTCCAGGTCACCGCCCTGGAGGCGCAGGCCACCGCCGAGGACATCGCCAACGCCACCCGCGCCACCGGCCTGTCCCGCTTCCCCGTCTACCGGGGCAACCTGGACTCCGTCATCGGTATCGCGCACATCAAGGACGTGATCGCGATCCCCGCCGGGCAGCGTCGGCTCAAGCCGGTCACCACGCTCCTGCGCGAGCCGCTGCTGGTGCCGGAGTCGCTGACCGTGGACCGGCTGCTGGACCGGCTGTCCGGCAAGCAGACCATGGCGGTCGTCATCGACGAGTACGGCGGCACGGCGGGGGTCGTGACGCTGGAGGACATCGTCGAGGAGGTCGTCGGCGAGGTGCGTGACGAGCACGATCCGCACGAGACGCCGGACCTGGCGCGCGCGGGCGAGGACGCCGACGGACGCACCCTGTGGTCGGCCGACGGCGCCGCCCGCACCGACCAGCTGGAGACGATCGGACTCCGTGTGCCCGACGGACCGTACGAGACCCTGGCGGGACTGATCGCGACGGAGCTGGGCCGGATACCGGCCGTGGGTGACAGCCTCGAGCTGGACGGCTGGCGCCTGGACGTCGTGGACTCCGCCGGCCGCCGGGCCGCGAGAGTGCTGATGCACGCGCCGCACACCGCGTACGAGACCGGGGAGGGCGACCGATGACCGCGATCCAGCTACTGATCGGTTTCCTCACGCTGGTCGTGAACGCGTTCTTCGTCGGCGCCGAATTCGCCATGATCTCCGTGCGCCGCAGTCAGATCGAACCGGAGGCGGAGGCCGGGAACCGGCGGGCGCGCAGCGTCATCTGGGGCCTGGAGCACGTCTCGGCGCTGCTCGCGGCGGCGCAGCTGGGCATCACGCTGTCGACACTGGTGCTGGGTATCGTCGCCGAGCCCGCCATCGCGCATCTGCTGGAGCCGCTCTTCGACGCGGTCGGCGTGCCGGAGGGCCTGGTGCACCCGATCTCGTTCGTGCTCGCGCTGGCGCTGGCCACCTATCTGCACATGCTGCTCGGCGAGATGGTGCCGAAGAACATCGCGCTCGCCGAGCCGACCCGGACCGCGCTGCTGCTCGGCCCGCCGCTGGTGGCCCTGACCCGGGCGCTGCGGCCGGTGATCTTCACGGTCAACGCGTTCGCCAACGCGCTGCTGAAGCTGCTGCGGGTGGAGACGCGGGACGAGGTCTCGGCGACCTTCTCGGACGACGAGCTGGCGCGGATGGTGACCGACGCCGGCCACGCGGGGCTGCTCGACGACCGGGCGGCCGAGCGGCTGCACGACGCTCTGGAGCTGGGACGCCGGCCGGTGCGCGACGTGGTGATGCCGCTGGAGCGGGTGGTCTACGCGCACGTCGGGACCACCCCCGAGGAGCTGGAGGCCCTGGCGGCGGAGTCCGGGTTCTCCCGCTTCCCGGTGGTCGACGGAAACCGCGGAATTCTCGGCTATCTGCACGTCAAGGACGCGCTGGACGTGGCGCCGCGGGATCTGCCGTTCCCGGTGGCGGCCCTGCGGCCGATCGCCCGGGTGCGGGCGGCGACACCGCTGGACGACGTCCTGACGGCGATGCGGCGCAGCCGGACGCACCTGGCCGCCGTCCTCGGTGACGACGGCAGACTGGCCGGCCTCGTCACGATGGAGGACGTGCTGCGCGAGCTGGTGGGCCGGTCGGCCGCCTAGGGCGTGTGTCGAAAGTCCCGGCGGGGGCGAGGAGAGCGGCGGGAGCCCGGTCCGGACCGGGCCGCCGCGATCCGAACCGCCGACGCGATCCGAACCGGACTACATGGTCCGTACCGGCCGACGTGGTCCCCCAGGGGGCGCTGATCCGGCACCACGGTCCGGAGCCGGTCGGGCCCTACGGATCTACAGGCGGGTCGCCGCGGACCAGGACTCGACGAGCGCGCGGTCGCCGGAGACGGTGAGCCGCCGGTCGTCGGGCCGGTACCTGCCGTAGAGGAACAGCAGCAGCTCCCCGGAGGCCGCCGCGACGGTGGCGGTGGCGGTGCCGTCGGTGTCCTCGTGGTCAGGGTGCCGGGTGAAGCCTCCCCCGCCGAGTGCGAGCGTCCAGGCGGCACCGGTGTCGGTGGCGCTCAGCCGCAGGCGGGCACCGTCACGGCCGAGCTGCGAGACCGGTTCGGCGACCCAGGAGACGGCACGTTCTCCAGGAACTCCTCGATGCCGTCCGCCGCCGTCGCCGGATCGATCCGCGGTTCCTCACCGAGCGCCAGCTCGGCGTCCGCGAGGTGGACCACGGCCTCGAACAGCAGCCGCCGCGGGAAGAACCGCACATGAGGATCGGCGCCGTGCGACCACATCGCGGTGTCCGGGTCGGCGGCCCGCAGGGTGCGCAGCGAGGCTTCGGCACCGCGGGCCAGCCAGTCGGGGAGAGCGGCGGGGTCAGCGGGCAGTTCGAGCGGAACGTCCCGCGACCGCACGCGCTCGGTGGCCCGGGTGCGGACCAGATGTTCCATCCAGCGGTGGCTGGTGCCGTGGTGCCGGACCAGGTCGGCGATGGTCCAGCCGGGGCAGGTGGGGACGGGCGTCGCCGGATCCGCGCCCCGGACGGTCTTCACCAGCCGCCCGACGTGGTCCTCGACGGCGTCGCAGTACCGCTCGTGCGGGTCTTCGTCCAGTCCGAGGCCTGCCGGGACCTCCAGGAGGGCGTCGCGCCAGGGGCCTTCCGGCTCGCGTGCGGCGGCCTGCCGCAGCAGCCCGTCCAGGCGGCGCCGGTCGGCGGGGTCGAGCCGGCCCAGCACCCAGGCGGTGTGTTCGGTCCACTTCACCGCGGCGTCGATGTCCAGCACGTCGTCGTCGCAGGTTTCGATGGCCGTCAGCAGATGGGCCAGCGCCTCTGCCAGGGCCTGCTCCAGTGCCTCACTCATGGGTCTCCCCCGCTGTCACCGCTCAGTTATCCGGATTCCGGTTCCCCTCGGAACCCGCGAGACCCTACGCGATACGATCACTGCGCCATGGAGATGAATGCCACCTACACCAGCTTCGTCGCGGTGGGCGACAGCTTCACCGAAGGCATGTCGGACCTGCTTCCCGACGGGTCCTATCGGGGCTGGGCCGATCTGCTGGCGGCCCGGCTGGCCGCCCGCACGCCGGGGTTCCGCTACGCGAACCTCGCGGTGCGCGGCAAGCTCATCGGCCAGATCGTCGAGGAGCAGGTGGACCTCGCCGCGGACATGAAGGCCGATGTGGTCACGCTCGTCGGCGGGCTCAACAACACCCTGCGGCCCAAGTGCGACATGGGCCGGGTACGCGGACTGCTGGAGCAGGCGGTGGAGCGGCTGGCCCCGTCGTGCGGACAGCTGGTGCTGATGCGCAGCCCGGGTCGCAACGGCCCGGTCATGGCACGCTTCCGGCCGCGCATGGAGGAGCTGTTCTCCTTCGTCGACGAGCTGGGGGCCCGGCACGGCGCGCTGGTGGTGGACCTGTACGGTGCCCCCGTGCTGGGTGACCAGCGACTGTGGGACGTGGACCGGCTGCATCTGACACCGGAGGGACACCGCCGGGTGGCGGAAGCGGTGTGGCAGACGCTCGGTCTGGCCTCGGAGAACGACTGGCGGGCGCCGCTGCCGCCCGCGGTGCCGACGCCCTGGATGGCCCGGCGGGTCAGTGACGTCCGGTTCGCGCGCACCCACCTCGGACCGTGGATAGGGCGGCGGTTGAGGGGCCGCTCCTCCGGCGACGGGCGTCCGGCGAAGCGGCCCGAGCTGCTTCCGTACGAGGGCCCGCAGGTGCACGAGCACCCGCTCTCGTAGCAACCCACAAACCGAACCGTGGCGCTGGCCTGCAGAAACCGCCAGTAGAATCTGGTCACGTGACTGTGACTGCGAAGCCCCGTATCCCGAACGTCCTGGCCGGCCGCTACGCCTCCGCGGAGCTCGCCGTCCTCTGGTCCCCCGAGCAGAAGGTGAAGCTGGAGCGCCGGCTGTGGCTCGCGGTGCTGCGGGCCCAGAAGGACCTCGGGATCGAGGTGCCCGACGCCGCGCTCGAGGACTACGAGCGTGTGCTCGACCAGGTCGACCTGGCATCGATCGCCGAGCGCGAGAAGGTCACGCGCCATGACGTGAAGGCGCGTATCGAGGAGTTCAACGCGCTCGCGGGGCACGAGCAGGTCCACAAGGGCATGACCTCCCGCGACCTCACGGAGAATGTCGAGCAGCTGCAGATCCGTCTCTCCCTGGAGCTGATGCGCGACCGCACCGTGGCCGTACTGGCCCGGCTGGGGAAGCTGTCCGCCGAGTACGGCGAGCTGGTCATGGCGGGGCGCTCGCACAATGTCGCCGCCCAGGCCACCACACTCGGCAAGCGCTTCGCGACGGCCGCCGACGAACTTCTGGTCGCGTACGCCCGGCTCGAGGAGCTGCTGGGCCGCTACCCGCTGCGCGGCATCAAGGGCCCGGTCGGCACCGCACAGGACATGCTGGACCTGCTCGGCGGCGACGCCTCGAAGCTGGCCGAGCTGGAGCAGCGGATCGCCTCCCACCTGGGCTTCGCGCACGCCTTCACCTCCGTCGGCCAGGTCTACCCGCGGTCGCTCGACTACGAGGTCGTCACCACCCTGGTCCAGCTGGCCGGTGCCCCCTCGTCGCTGGCCAAGACCGTCCGGCTGATGGCAGGGCACGAGCTGGTCACCGAGGGCTTCAAGCCCGGCCAGGTCGGCTCCTCGGCGATGCCGCACAAGATGAACACCCGTTCCTGCGAGCGCGTCAACGGCCTGATGGTCATCCTGCGCGGCTACGCCTCCATGGCCGGTGAGCTGGCGGGCGACCAGTGGAACGAGGGTGACGTCTCCTGCTCGGTGGTCCGCCGGGTCGCCCTGCCCGACGCGTTCTTCGCGTTCGACGGTCTGCTGGAGACCTTCCTCACGGTGCTCGACGAGTTCGGTGCGTTCCCCGCGGTCGTCGCCCGCGAGCTGGACCGCTACCTGCCGTTCCTGGCCACGACCAAGGTCCTGATGGCGTCCGTACGGGCCGGTGTCGGCCGCGAGGTCGCCCACGAGGCCATCAAGGAGAACGCCGTGGCGTCGGCGCTCGCCATGCGTGAGCAGGGTGCCGAGCGCAACGAGCTGCTCGACAAGCTGGCCGCCGACGACCGGATCCCGCTCGACCGGGCGCAGCTCGACGCCGCCATGGCGGACAAGCTCTCCTTCACGGGTGCCGCCGCCGACCAGGTGGCCGTCGTGGTCGCCCGGATCGAGGAGATCGCCAAGCAGCACCCGGAGGCCGCCGGTTACACTCCCGGCGCGATCCTCTGACCCGGAGGGCCGGATGACCCGGAAGGCCAGGAAGGCCCGGTTCACGCCCGAGGAGCTCCAGGCCGCCCGCGACCGCGTCGTTCCCGACGTGGTGGCGGGCGGCCTGTCCGTCCTGTTCTGCGGCATCAACCCTGGGCTGATGTCGGCGGCGACGGGCCACCACTTCGCCCGGCCCGGCAACCGGTTCTGGCCGGTCCTGCATCTGTCCGGGTTCACCCCCCGCCGTCTGCTCCCCTCCGAGCAGGACCAGCTCCTCGCCCTTGGGCTCGGCATCACCAATGTGGTCAGCCGGGCCACGGCACGGGCCGACGAGCTGAGCGACGAGGAGTTCCGGGAGGGCGGACGGCTGCTGACCGCGAAGGTCGAGCTGCTGCGGCCGCGCTGGCTGGCGGTGGTCGGTGTCACCGCGTACCGCACGGCTTTCGGGGAACGCGGGGCCCGGATAGGCCCGCAGGAGCGGACGATCGGTGACACCCGGATCTGGGCGCTGCCCAATCCGAGCGGCCTCAACGCGCACTGGACGGCGCAGACGATGGCGGAGGAGTTCGCCAGGCTCCGAGCGGCCGCCCAGGAGCCGGCGACCGGGGGCACTCCCTAGGGCGGATCTGTCTCGGTGACCACGGCCAGCAGCTGGAACGGCAACTCCTTGTCCCACTGCGACACGCCGAGGGCTATCCAGCGGCCGTCCGCCCGCCAGAGGTGGACGTCGGGGACGTGATCGCTGAGGACTCCCCACGGCTCGGGTATCTCCTCCCCCTCCATGCCTCGCTCCAGCAGGGACCAGAGGCTGAAGACCTGGGGCTCGCCCCAGCGGGCGCTGAGCAGCACGGTCAGTCCGTCGCGCTCCGCCTCGTACTGTTCCTCGACCTCCTCCCTCCGAGTCCCGTCGTCGTCCCAGAATTCCTCGCTCGTCGTGAGTTCGGCGATGTGGAAGCCCGGACCACTGTCGCCCACATCAGTTCTGCCGCGCCGGCCAGGGAAGGGGCGGGTGCGCAGCTGATCGATGGTCGCCAGATGCCGTGCGGTGGTCATGGCTCCAGTAAAGCCGCCCCCACTGACAATTGGCTGCCCGTCAGGCGTCCCTCCGGCGTATCGCCCACCAGCCGGCCAAGAGCGCGACGGTGGCCCATCCGGCGGTCACGGCGAGACCCGCCCAGGGCCCGAGCGCACCGTCGGTCCGCTGGTGCAGAACCAACTGGCCCGCCTGGTCCGGGAGATATTGGGCGACATCAGCGGCGATGTCGCCCACCACGAACGACACGATCAGTACGAAGGGGATCAACACTCCCAGGACGGCGGTCCCACTGCGCAGCACAGCGGCGAGACCGGTCGCGAACAGCGCCATCAGTGCCAGGTAGAGGCCGCTGCCCAGGCAGGCACGCAGGGCGCCCGGCGCTCCCAGGCCCAGGGCCTGGTCGCCCATGAACGCCTGTCCGCCCAGGAAGGTGACGAATCCGGTAACCACGCCAACCACCAGGGTGGACATACCGACGACCGCTGTCTTGGCGGCGTAGAAGCGCGTCCGGTCGGGGACAGCTGCCAGGGATATGCGCAGGGCTCCGTTCACATACTCGGAGGACATGGCCAGGGCGCCGAAGGTAATGGCCGCGATCTGGCCGAAGTTGAGTCCGAAGAAGGCACCGAAGAGCGGATCCTCGCCCGTCTTTCCGGCTTCCTCCTGTCCCACAAGGGCATTGACCAGAACGGTGATGCCGGTGGTGGCGAGCAGGACGGTGAGCAGCGCGGTGTACAGCGAGCCCAGCGTCCTGATCTTGAGCCATTCGAAGTGGAGGGCGGCGGTGATCGGCACGGTCAGGCCTCCTGTCGGGCCGGAAGGGTGGGGGCCGGGGGAACTGCTCTGAACTGCGCGTCCCCGGCAGTCAGGTCGAGGTAGGCCTGCTCCAGCGAGGCTCTTTCGTCGGCGAGCTCCAGGACGGGTATGCCGGCGCCGGCCGCGAGTGCTCCGATGTCCTCGGCCTTCGCCCCGTCGACGGTCCAGTGCCCGGTGTCTCCGAGCACCGGCGTGTACCCGGCGGCGGTCAGCGCCGTGCACAGCCGTTCCGGTTCGGTGGTGCGGATCCTGGCCCGTGGGCTGCTGCGGGCGTCGAGGAACTCCCGTAAGGGTGTGTCCGCGAGAAGCCGGCCGCGGCCGAGCACCACCAGGTGGTCGGCGAATGTGGCGGTTTCGTTCATGAGGTGGCTGGAGACCAGGACCGTCCGGCCCTCCCTGGCGAGCCGCCGCACCGTCTCGCGGATCCAGATGATGCCTTCGGGGTCGAGTCCGTTGGACGGCTCGTCCAGCATCACCACCTCGGGGTCGCCGAGCAACGCTGCGGCGATGCCCAGCCGCTGCCGCATGCCGAGCGAGTAGGTCTTGACTTGCCGGTCGGCGACCTGGGCGATGCCGGCTTCCTCCAGGACTTCGCCGACCCTGCGTGTCGATATGCGGTTGCTCGCGGCGATCGCCCGCAAGTGGCCGCGTGCGGTGCGTGAGCCGTGCGTGGCGTGCGGGTCGAGCAAGGCGCCGACCCGGCGCAGTGGTTCCGAGAGGGCGCGGTAGGGCGTGCCGCCGATGGTCGCGGCACCGGACGTGGGGCGGTCCAGGCCGAGGACGATACGCATCGTGGTGGACTTGCCTGCGCCGTTGGGGCCGAGGAATCCGGTGACGCGACCGGGCAGGACGCGGAACGTCAGGCCGTCGACCGCACGCCGGCCGCCGTATTCCTTCGTCAAATCGAGGACGTCGATGCTTGTCATGCCGTCAAGATTCGCCGCGGCCGGGGGCAGGTGGCCTCCCCCGCCGGGGGCTTCCGTCTCCCCCGTGCGGGGGAGCCGTCGCCGCCGGTCCCGCTGGCACGATGACGTCATGCGTCTCCTCCGCCCGTTGGCCCGGCGCGTCACCTATACGCGCTGGCTGCATCTGTGTCTGCCGTCCCTGGTCGTCGCCATCTGGATGTTCATTCACCCTGAAACGCCGTGGGTGCCGGCGCTGTTGGTGCCGGCGGCCGGGCTGGTCCCGTGGGTGCGGATGGCCGAGGGGATCCAGGCCCAGCTGCTCCTGGCTCCCGGTGAGCGGGGCGGACCGGGCGCGGGCACCGGCATAACCACCGTGCCGTCGGAGAACTGGGGCCAGCGCGGGCGGACGGTTCTGTGGCTGGGTGTGCGAATGCTGTGCGCGGCGGCGGCGATGGTGGCCACCGTCGTGCTGCCAATGCTGTCGTTCGATCTGCTGGTGCTGGCGTCCGGCGGCAGCCCCGGTCCCGACACGTTCGTCCGGTCCGTCGAACCCCACTGGTCCTGTGCACCGCTCGCGCTGGTGCCGCTGATCGCCCTGTCGGCGTTCGTGGTGATCCTCGGCAGGCTCGTCACGGCCGTCGCCCGGCGGCTCCTCGGGCCGTCGGCGCCCGAGCGGTTGGCCGCCCTGGAGGAGCGCACCGAGCGGCTGCTGGAGGGCAATCGCATCGCGCGGGAACTGCACGACTCGATCGGGCACGCGCTCACGGTCGCGGTGGTGCAGGCGGGGGCGGCCAGGGCTGCGAAGGACCCGGAGTTCACCGAGCGGGCACTGGCCGCCGTGGAGGAGACGGGCCGTCGCGCGCTCGAGGATCTGGAGCGTGTGCTGAAGGCACTGCGTGATCCCGGCCAGGAATCCGCCAGGCGTCCCTCGCTGGACGACGCCGACCGGCTGCTGGAGTCGGCGCGATCGTCGGGCGCGCAGCTCGAAGCGGTTGTGTCGGGCCCGATCGAGGACGTGCCCAGGCCCGTGTCCCGCGAGGGATACCGCATCCTGCAGGAGGCGCTCACCAATGTGCTGCGACATGCCGGGAGCGTCCCGGTGAAGGCGCGGATCGCCGTTTCGGAGAGCTGGCTGGACATCGAGGTGACCCACCCCGTCACAACGACCGAGCCGATCTCCTGTGACAGCGCGGCCTCGGACGGCGGTTCCGCCGCCCGCGGGGGCTCTCTGGGCGGCAGCGGCCTGCGCGGCGTGCGGGAGCGGGCGGCGCTGCTCGGCGGCAAGGCGTTCACGGGCCCGTTCGAGGACGAGTGGCGGGTGTGCGTGAGCCTGCCGCTGGACGGCCTACGCTGATCCGATGTCCATCTCCGTTCTGCTGGTCGACGACGAGCCGCTGGTGCGCGCGGGTTTGCGGGCCGTGCTCGGCGCACAGCCCGACATCGAAGTGGTCGGCGAGGCGGCGGACGGCGCGGCGGTGCTTCCGCTGGTGCGCCGGCTGCGGCCCCGCGTGGTGGCGATGGACGTGCGGATGCCGCTGGTGGACGGCATCGAGGCCACGCGTCTGCTGCTGCGTTCACTGCCGGAGCCGCCGAAGATCCTGGTGGTGACGACGTTCGAGAACGACGAGTACGTGTACGGGGCGCTGCGGGCCGGGGCGGACGGGTTCCTGCTCAAACGGGCCCGCCCCGCGGAGATCGTGCACGCGGTGCGGCTGATCGCCGAGGGCGAGTCGCTGCTCTTCCCGGCGGCGGTGCGGACGCTGGCCGCAGAGTACGGCAATGAGGCGGCGCGTACGGCGCTGGAGCGGGCCGCGCTCACGGAGCGGGAGGAAGCGGTGCTGCGGCTCATGGCGCGGGGACTGTCCAACGCGGAGATCGCGTGCGAGCTGTTCGTCGGCACGGAGACGGTGAAGACACACGTGAGCGCCGTGCTTGCCAAGTTGGGGGCACGGGACCGGACCCAGGCGGTGATCGCCGCATACGAGTCGGGTTTCGTCGCACCGGCCTGATGCCCGGGGCGGTCACCGCTCGCCGCTCGTTCAACCATTGAGTACCATCCGGCACACACGCGCTCGAGCTGGGAGGACACACGGTGGGGCGGCTGACCGGCGGGGACCCGTCGCTGTTGCGGCGGATCAATTCCGCGGTGGTACTCCATGCGCTGCGGGGCTCCGACGCGCGCACGCTCACGGATCTGACCCGGATCACCGGGCTGTCCCGGCCGACGGTCGAGGGTGTGATCGAGGGACTGATCGAGAACGGCCTGGTGGTCGAGGCCGCGCCCGAGGAGGGCGAGGCCCGCCGCCAGGGGCGGCCGGCCCGCCGCTTCCGGTTCCGTGCCGAGGCAGGCCATCTGCTGGGTGTCGAGATCGGCCCCCATCGGGTGGCCGCTCTGCTGTCGGGGCTGGACGGACGGATCATCGGCGCCGGTTCGCGGGACGTCTCCGAGACGGCGTCGGCGGACGAGCGGCTGGAGCGGGTGCGGACGGTGGTCGCCGATGTGCTGCGGCGGGCCGGCGTCGCGCGGAGCAATCTGCGGGCGGTCGGCGTCGGCACGCCGGGGATCGTGGAGGCGGACGGCACGGTCCGCCTCGGTACGGCACTGCCCGACTGGACCGGTCTGGCGCTCGGCGAGCGGTTGCGGCGCTCGTTCCGCTGTCCGGTGCTGGTGGAGAACGACGCGAACGCGGCGGCCGTGGCCGAGCAGTGGAAGGGTGCCGCGACCGAGTCGGACGACATCGTGTTCGTCCTGGCCGGGCTCAGTCCGGGCGCCGGTTCGCTGATCGGCGGACGGCTGCACCGCGGGTTCGGCGGGGCCGCCGGGGAGATCGGCGCGCTGCACCTGCTGGGCCGGGGCGCGACGCCGGAGAAGCTGCTGTCGACCACGGGCGAACCGCTGCACCCCCTCGACGAGCAGGCGGTGGCGGAGGTGTTCGCGCTCGCCCGGCAGGGCGACGAGCGGGCCCGGGCGGCGGTGGAGCGGTTCATTCAGCGGCTGGTGCACGATGTGGCGGCGCTGGTCCTGGCGCTCGATCCGGAGCTCGTGGTGATCGGCGGCTGGGCGGCCGGCCTCGACGGGATCCTGCCCCCGCTGCGGGACGAGCTCGCGCGGTTCTGTCTGCGGCCGCCGCGGGTGGCGCTGTCGCTGCTGGGCGAGGCCGCGGTCGCGACCGGTGCGCTGCGGCTGGCGCTCGACCATGTGGAGGAGCAGTTGTTCGCGGTCGAGGGCACGGTCACCGCCCGCCGCTGACCAGCGAGGGCGCTTCCTGTGGATCAGGCCGGATCAGGTGGGGCGGCAAGGGCTCTGAATCCACGGCGACCGACGACACCGGGCAAGACGGGATCTTGGGGCGACGCGAGCCCGGCAAGATCGGCAAGGCACGCCAGGGGCGTTCACGCGCACGGCCCGCCGCCGAAGGGAAACCGAGGGGCCTCCGCCGACCGGGATCGGGGTCGGGCCGCTCATGAGGGTTCCCGGGCCGGCGGCGCTTCCGCGCGGCCCGGGCGGAGCAGCCGGCGGGGGTCCGCCGGCGCGTGTCAGGAGGCGATCTGCAGGTCGCCCGTGTCGCCGAAGGTCAGCCGGCAGGTGTCGGCGCGGTACGTCGCGACGGACACGGCCGCGGTGCGGCCCTCGGAGAAGTACCGGGTGGTGACGACGAGGACCGGGGCGCCGGGCAGCCGGTCGAGTTCCTTGGCGTCGTCGGCGCGGGCGGAGCCGAGCTCCACGGCACGGTCCTGGCCCTCCAGGGTGAGGTGCTGCAGTTCCCGCAGGACGCTGCGGGCCCGGGCGGGCCCGGAGGGGGTGTCGATGGCGGTGAGCGCCGGCACGGATTCCGTCGGGATGTAGAGCTGCTCCGCGGCGACGGCCTGGCCGTGCGTCATGCGCAGGCGGCGCACCATGTGGACGCTCGCGTCGGTGTCGGAGTCGAGGAGGCGCGCCACCGCGAGGGGCGGCACGACCGTGGCGCAGTCGACGGGCTGCCAGGTCTCCTCGCCCGCGTCCGGCCACCGGTGCTGGGTGGTGGAGACGTCCACGCCCACGCGGGGCGGGGCGACGGTGGTGCCGACACCACGGCGGCGCTGCAGCCGGCCTTCGAGCTCCAGCTGTTCGAGCGCCTGACGGAGCGTGGCGCGGGCGACGCCGAAGCGGGCGGCCAGTTCACGCTCGTTGGGCAGGATCTCCCCGACCGAGAACTCCGAGTCGAGCGCTTCGCCGATCACGGTCTTCAGGTGCCAGTACTTCGGCTCCGGCACCGATTCCAGCTGCGTGGTCCCCACCCTGATCCTCCGCAATCGCCGTTGTCCGCGGCGGCTTTCCGAGCCCTTGTTTATTAAAGGTTCCTGCACTAACCAACGCTGCGACCATAAAGCGGCTCCAGGACTTGGTCAAGACCAATCATCGGCCGGTTACGCACCGCGCTCGCGCTCTGGCGAAGAGTGTTCACAAGGTGTTCGTGCGCGGTGACACACGTGGGTGGACACGGGAAGGCCCCGCGCCCGGACGGGTCGCGGGGCCGGAGAGACGGCGGGCGGTACGGGAGGCCTGCTGGGACGTGTTTCGAAAGTGGCGTCGTCCGCCCGGAGGGCGGGGCAGGGGGTGCAGACACCCCCGGCCGGTCTGGACTTGCGAAACGCTCCCTAGGAGCCTGACGTCCCCTGGTCTGCCAGCGCGGCCAGCTTATCGGGGTTGCGCAGGATGTAGACGCACTGGATCCGGCCGTTCCGGACTTCCAGCTGGAAGACGGTGTCGGGCTTTCCGCCGACCAGTACCAGCAGCGCGGGACCACCGTTGACCTCGACGAACCGGAACTCGGAGCCGGGGAGGGGCTCTTTGGCCACGGCGAAGAGGAACCGGCCGACCTTGTCGGCACTCTCGATGACGCGCAGGGGCGCCTTGGACTTGCCGCCGCTGTCGCCGACCAGCCGGACGTCGGGGGCGAGCAGCGTCAGGAGGTCGCCGATGTCTCCGCCGGAGGCGGCGGCGAGGAAGCGTTCGGTCAGGTCGCGGCGTTCGGCCGGGTCGACGTCGAAGCGGGGCCTGCCTTCGTCGACGTGGCGGCGGGCACGGCCGGCGAGCTGCCGGACCGCGGCTTCGGACCGGTCGAGGGTGGTGGCGATCTGGGAGTACGGGAAGCCGAACGCCTCGCGGAGCACGAAGACCGCGCGTTCCAGCGGAGAGAGGGACTCGAGGACGACGAGGACGGCCAGCGAGACGGAGTCGGCCAGGACGGCGCGCTCGGCCGTGTCCGGAACGGTGGGACCGAAGTCGGTGACGACCGGTTCGGGCAGCCAGGGTCCTACGTATGCCTCGCGCCGTGCCTGTACCTGGCGCAGCCGGTCGATGGCGAGGCGGGTGGTGATGCGCACGAGGTAGGCCCTCGGCTCGCGGACGTCGGTGTGGTCGGCGGCCGACCAGCGCAGCCAGGCTTCCTGCACCACGTCCTCGGCGTCGGCGACGCGGCCGAGCATGCGGTAGGCGACTCCGGTGAGGACGGGCCGGTGCTCTTCGAAGACGTCGGTGACGTGGATGTCGGTTGCCACTCCTTCATCCCAGCTCACGGCGGGACGGCTGTCCAGGAGGATCCGGTGCGGTACACGACACATGTCGCCGCGCTTGCCCTTGAACTGGAAGCTACTGAACGGTAATTGTTGCTGACAGGGCGTCCACGTCTCAGGGAGCGGCAGCATGGCCGGACAGGTCTCGTTCACGATCGAAACCCCGCGGGGACCCCGCACTCTCTCGCTGGAGTACGAGCGGGCGGGCGCCGGAGAGCCCTTGCTGCTGCTCCACGGCATCGGGCATCACTGGCAGGCCTGGCATCCGGTGCTGGACATCCTGGCCGGCGAGCGCGATGTCATCGCCGTCGACCTGCCGGGCTTCGGCGCGTCGCCCGCCCTGCCCGACGGTCTCTCGTACGACCTGTCCACCGTCGTCCCGGTGATCGGCGCCCTGTGCGAGGCGCTCGGTGTCGACCGGCCGCATGTCGCGGGGAACTCCCTGGGCGGGCTGCTCGCGCTGGAGTTGGGGCGGAAGAAGCTCGTGCGCTCGGTGACCGCGCTGTCGCCGGCCGGCTTCTGGTCGGAGGCGGAGCGGCGGTACGCCTTCGGGACGCTGCGTGCCATGCGCGCGGGCGCCCGGTCCGTGCCGCCGCCGATGATCGAACGGCTGTCCCGGTCGGCCGCCGGACGCGCGGCGCTGACCAGCACCATCTACGCCCGCCCCACGCGCCGATCGCCCGCGGCGGTGGTCGCGGAGACACTCGCGCTGCGCGGCGCCACCGGTTTCGACCAGACGCTCGCGGCCGGGCGGGACGTGCTCTTCACGCGGGACGTCCCGGGTCTACCGGTCACCATCGCATGGGGCACCCATGACCGGCTGCTGCTGCGCCGTCAGGGAGTCCGCGCCAAGCGTGCCGTCCCGGAGGCTCGGCTGGTGCGTCTGCCGGGCTGCGGTCATGTGCCCATGAACGACGACCCCGCCCTGGTGGCGCGGGTCGTCCTGGACGGCAGTCGCTGACCACGGGCGCGGACGGCGCCAGTGCCCCGCCCTTGCATCAGGAGGGCGGGGCTCCGGGTCCGGCAGCGCTGCAGCCAGCAAGCGCGGATGGATGTTCAGCACCGTATCGCCCGCCACTGACAACGGCCGCCGAGGCCTTTCGGCGAGCGGGACATCGGCGGCGACAGCCGCGATGACGGGGCGTCTGCAGGCGGGCACCGGGCCCCCGTTCGGCATACCACCGCCGGTCGGGGAGGTCCGGTGGATGCGGCCGGCCAAGGCCACGGTGCGCCTTCGCGACCCGCACGGAAGGACTTCGGGACCGGGGCCGGGTCCATCCCGCCCGTGATTGTCAGTGCCGGGTCCTACGGTCTCACCCATGACGCGATCCGTGCAGGCTCTTGCCTATTCCCGTCCGTCCGCCCTGGAATCCTCGCAGGGCGGACGGCTGCTCGGCCTGGAGACCGCTGGCGGGCTCACGCCCACCGGCGCCGAGGCCCACCCCCGGTTCTTCACCGGCTTCCTGACGTCCCCGCAGACGGCCGCGCGCGGCTTGCTCGCGGTCGCCGACGTCGCGGCCGCCCGCTATTACCAGCGACAACGCCCGGCCTCGCTGGACCCGGTCGTGACCGGCAACGGCGACCGGCTGCGCTTCGAGTCCTTCTCGGGCTGCGGCGGGGTGTATGCACGTCTCGATGTACTGCGGGACGGGCTCGACGGCGCCGAGACCGGACACGGCACGACCAATGTGGACGTCAACAACCCCCTCCGCGAGGCGCTTTCACGGCTTACCGGGGACGATCCGCTGCATCTGCGGGTCGGGCCCGACGAGATGGCGGTCACCACGCTGGACGGACCCGTCGTCGAGAAGAAGGTGCCGCTTCCGGACCGCTGGCTGCGCGGCTTCGCCGAGGCCCAGGTGGCGTGCGCCGGTTTCGACCTGCGGGCCGAGCTGTCCGCCACCGAGGCGGTCCGCTTCCTGCGCTCGCTTCCGCGCACACCGGTCCGTACGGGCGGAGTCGGCCCCGTGTGGGTGGTTCCGGCGGGGAAGACGCTGCGCCGCACGACGCGCCCCGCGCGGGGCGCCGTGTGCCTGCCGGGTCCCGACCGGCTGGTCGCGCTCCAGCGGGTGCTGCGCCACGCGACGGCGCTCCGGGTGTACGGGCCGGTGGCGGACGGCGCCGCGACGGCGAGCGCCTGGGAAGTGGTGCTGCCGGGTATGCGACTCACACTGACGCTGTCGCCGGACGCGTCCCGCGGATTCTCCGGTGAGGGCGGCGTCCTGGAGGCGCTGGCCACCGAGGAGGCGGCGCAGGACGCCGAGCTGATCTCGGTGCTGCTGGCCTGGGAGCCGCGGATCGACCTGGCCGATCTGGCCGCTCAGGCCGGGCTGCCGGTGGAGCGGGTGCGGGCGGCGCTGGTCCGGCTCGGGACCGCTGGCCGGGTGGGCTACGACGTGGCGGACGCCGCGTATTTCCACCGGGAGCTGCCCTACGACGCGGACCGCGCCGAGCGGCACAATCCGCGGCTGGTCGCCGCACGGGCGCTGGTGGCGGACGGCGCGGTCGAGACGGCCGCCGGGCCGGACGGCGTGGCCGTGGTGTCCTCGGGCGAACGGCGCTACCAAGTGCGGGAGACGGACGGGCTGCTCAGCTGTACCTGCCAGTGGTGGGCGGACTACCGGGGCAGGCGCGGGCCGTGCAAGCACGCACTGGCCGTCCGGATGGCCCGCCGTGGTTCCCTCGTCCTGGCCGGGGGTGCGCGATGAGCGACGCCGGGAAGCTGCTGGAAGCGGTGCGGCAGGGCAGGTCCGGGGATGTCCCAGGCCTGCTGGAGCCGCTCGGTCCCGAGGAGCGCAAGAAGGCCCTCGCCGAGCTCAAGGAGCTCCGCAAGGAGGTACGGGGGTGGGACTGGGGCCGGTGGGAGCAGCGCCGTCTCGTCCAGCGGGCGTTGCTGCTGGCCGGTGCGGGCTGTCACACGGGGGCGGCCGCGGCGGCGGCCTGGATCGGCGCGCGTGATCTGCGGGACTGGGAGCCCGTGCCCTATGAGGTGGTGCTCGGCCTGCTCTCCGCCCGCTCCCCCGAGTGGCTGGAGAACGTGGCGCACCGGCTCGCCGACCGGGCGGCCACGGCACGGGAGGACTATCCGCTGATCAGTGAGCTGGTCCGGCTGTCGGGGTGCGAGGTGCCCACGGCGGACGCGTTCGTCCACGGCTGGGTGGACGAGTTCACGACCCCGGACGCTCTGCAGAGGCTGCGGGAGCACGGGCACACGCCGGTGCTGGTGCTGCGGCTGTTCGACACCGCCGAGCTGGCGCCCGGTCTGCAGTGGTACGAGGAGCGCTGGCTGCCCGCGCTGACCACTTTGACGGACGAGGGGCTGGTGGACCGGGCCGAGCTGGTCGACCGCTGTGTGGCGCGGCTGCTGCGCGGTGGCAAGCCCGCGGAGCTGCGTTTCTGTCTCCATCTGCTCCAGCGGTTGGAACTGACGGCCGACGAGGAGCGGACGCGCAGGGCCGACTGGATGGGCATGGCGGCCGACGCCCCGTCGACCCTGGCCGCGCATGCCCAGGGGGTGCTGTCCCGGCTGGCCGAATCGGGCGACCTGTCCACGCGGGAGCTGGCCGAGGTGTCCGGAGCGGTGCTGTTCCGTACGGAGAAGAAGCTGGTCCGGGCGCAGCTCACGCTGCTCGGCAAGGTGCTGCGGCGTGAACCGGACACGGCGGCCGAGCTGCTGCCCGTGGTGGCCGAGGCGTTCGGGCACGAGGACACCGGGGTGCAGGAACGGGCACTGAAGCTGGTGGGGCGCCATCTGACCGCGGTGGGGGCGGAGGTCAGGGCCGGTCTGGCGGAGGCGGCGGCGCTCCTGGGCCCGGCACACCGGGCGGCCGCGGTCGAGGTGTTCGGCGGCGATCCGGCCCTGGTCGGGGAGCCGGAGCCGTACGAGGAGGTGCTGCCGCTCGTGCCCGAGCCGCAGCGCCTGGCACCGGCCGCGGGGACGCTGCCCGAGCTCGTCGAGGAGGTGGCGGCGCTGCTCGCCTCGCGCGGTGCGCCGGGCGGTGTCGTGGAGGTGGAGCGGGCGCTCGACGGGCTGGTGCGTCATGCGTATGAGGACCGGCAGAAGCTGGCCGAGGCGCTGCGTCCGCTGGTGGCCGACCTGTGGTGGTACGAGCAGCACCGGGGATACATGCAGTATTTGTCCCCGCTGGACATCGTGGTCGGGACCGTCCTGGGGAAGGTGACGGCCGGTCATCTGCATGGAGCGCTTCGGACGACGTCGCAGGCGCAGTGTGTGCACCAGAGCCTCGAAGGCGTTCTGCCGGCCCGCGCGAAGGAGGCGGCGCTGGCGGTGCTGACGCGACCGCTGCCGTTCCTGCTGGCCACTCCGACGTGGCACACGGGGACGCTGGAGCCGGGTGCGCTGGTCCAGCGGCTGGCCACGTACCGGGAGTCGGGGGTCCGGCCGGGAGAAATGGACTTCGCGCAGGCGCTGTTGCGGGTCCGCCGGACGGGACCGGGGGTGGCGGGAGCCGCGGAGGAGGCGGCCGGGCTCGGTACACCGGAGGGAGAACGCCTGGCCGAGTGGCTCACGGCCGCCGAGCCGGCCGTGCCGCTGGAGCGCGAGGTCACCGAGTTCGAGGGCCCCACCTGGGTGTACCGGCCGCGGGAGGTGACCTGGCGGGTCACGCTCTCGACGCATGAGCGCCCGGCGCTCCAGCACGGATTCCCGCCCGAGTTCAGCCGGCTCGGCCGGCCGCACACCTCGGTCGGGCAGGGCTGTCACCACTGGGCGGCGGCGCAGCCGCACTGGCTGGCGGTGCTGCCGGAGGACCGGGAGACGCTCGCCGCGTGGCTGCTGCAGCAGGTGGCGTCCGCGGCGGACGACGACATGCGCAATGGCGCGTGGTTCCTGACCTCGCTCGTCGAGGCGGGCGGCGAGGCGGGGCCGGCCCTCCATCTCGCGCTCGCCCACGGCCTGGGCGCCCGGTACGCCGAGGACCGGCTCGCGGCGGTCGACGCCCTGCTCGTGCTGGCGGCGCGGGGGCAGTTGGACACGGCGCGGACGGGCGCCGATGTGGCGGAGCTGGTGGGGCTCGGCACGGTCAAGCCGAACCGGCTCGCCGACTCCCTGCGCACGGCCGCGGCGACGGGTGCGTACGCCACGGTCTGGGGCGTGCTGGCGGCGGCACTGCCGGGCGTGCTGGCCGGGGGCGGCGAAGGCGGACCCGTACGCGGCCTCGGGGAGGTCCTGGCGGTGGCGGCGGAGTGCGCCGAGCGGTCCGGCGCGGCCACGGGGCCGATACCGGGGCTGGACGCTCTGGCGGCCCGTCGCGGCTCCTCCCAGCTCGTCGCCCAGGCGAAACGGCTGGCGCGGGCGCTGCCGACGCCCGCCGGGTGAAAGGACCCAGGCATATGACCGAACACCCTGCGACAGAAACGGTTGAAATCGGTAATTAAGCAGCCAGATCCATGCTTAACCCGTCAGTCACAAAGCGTTCGTGATCACGCAACACCGCTGGGTCACAGTGATGCCATGACTGATGTGAATTCCCCGAAACGAGCCCGCCGCCCCCACCACTGGCGGCGGGATCTCGTCGAACTGGCGGCCCTGTTCACCGCCGTGGCCGTCGCGGACGCCGTGGCGAACACCATCGTGCACGGTCCCGAGGGCCCCTACCTGCTCGCGTTCTCCGCCGTCGCCCTGGTCGCCACGGCCGCCTTCCACACCTGGTGGGCACGCCGCCACGGCCATGCGCCGCCGGCCGGCCATACCGGCGCCCCGCTCGGGGCGCCGGGAACAGCGGCGGACGGCGGGCGGACCGAGACGGACACCACCCTGTGGCGGATGCGGACCACGGTCCGCGACGAACCGGGCAGCCTCGCCGCCCTGTGCACGACCCTGGCGCACCTGAGGGTCGACATCCTCACCCTCCAGACGCATCCGCTGGCCGACGGCACGGTCGACGAGTTCCTGCTGCGGGCGCCCGGCTCGCTGCCGGCCGCCGTACTGTCCCGGGAGATCTCGGCGGCGGGCGGCAGCGGCACCTGGATCGAGCGTGCGGACGCGCACGATCTGGTGGACACCCCGGCCAGGGTGCTGGGCCTCGCCACCCGTACCGCGCTCGACGCCGCCGAACTGCCGCTCGCGCTGCGCCAGCTCCTGGGCCGCTGCACGATCCACTCCCTGCCCGCCGTCTCCCTGAGCGGCCGGCCGACCGGCGCGACCGCCCCGGTGGAAGGGGCGCTGGAGGACGGGGACACGGTGATGAGGCTGCGCGACCCCAACGGCGGAGTGATCACGATCGAGCGGCCCTATCTGCCGTTCACGCCGACCGAGTTCGCCCGGGCCAGGGCACTCGTGGAGCTCGACGCCCGCCTCGGGCCGCGGGTGCCGCGAGGCGAGGACGTGTTCACTCTCCCCGAGGGCAACGAGATCACCGTCCGCCGGGCCGACCGGGCCGACCTGCCCGCGGCGCGCGCCATGCACGACCGCTGCTCGGACCGGACGCTGGATCTGCGCTACCACGGTCCGGTGGCCGACGCGGACCGCTACCTCCACCACCTCCTCAGCCCGCGCTTCGGCCGCACGCTCGCCGCGGAGACCGCGTCCGGCCGGCTCGTCGCCCTGGGGCACCTGCTCTGGGACGGCGACGAGACCGAGGTGGCGCTGCTCATCGAGGACGACTGGCAGCACCGCGGTATCGGCTCCGAGCTGCTCGGCCGACTCGTGGCGCTCGCCGGCGAAGCCGGCTGCGAGAGCGTCTACGCGGTGACGCAGGCGTCCAACACCGCCATGGTGGCCACGATGCGCGGACTGAACCTCCCCCTCGACTACCAGATCGAGGAGGGCACCCTGGTGATCACCGCCCGGCTCGACACGGCTCCCGCACTGGTCCGGAGCCCGGAACAGACCGAGTGGGCCGACCGGCCGCTGCGCGGACCGGGTGGCAACGACGGCCGGACCGGTCGCTGAGCGGCTCGCCCGGTGGCTGAATCCGTCGTCCCGAACCCGTCCGGGGCCGCACGGGGGCGGTGCCGACGAGGCGGCAGCGATTCGATCCGGCCAAAATCAGCCGCGGCCCCGGGGGGCGCCTCGCGCCGCGCGGTCACCGCGCGGCGGGGGGGCGGACGGGTCCGCTCGGTCGAGCACGTCCGGGCCCGGCCACGGTCCCGGGCACCGGTCCCGCCCCCGGGACCCGGCGGCCGCCCTGCGCTCGCCGCTCATTTGTCGGCCGACTGAGATCGAATGAGGTGACGAGCGAGCCCGGGGCGTACGAGGATGACCCCATGCCAGAGACAGCCAGCAGCGCCCTCCCCCGCCAGGTCGCCGACGCCTATGTCGACGCTCTCATCGCTCTCGACCCGATCACCGGTACCTACCTGGGCGTCAAGGAAAGCGCCGGGCTCCTTCCGGACTTCACCCCCGCCGGCCAGGAGGAGGTCGCCGCACTGGCGCGCGAGACCCTCGCCCGGCTCGACGAGGCGGAGCGCCTGCCGGGCGCCGGCACCGACGCCGAGCGGCGCTGCGCCCGGCTCCTGCGGGAGCGCCTGACCGCCGAACTCGCCGTCCACGACGCCGACGAGGGGCTGTGCACGGTCAGCAACATGCGCTCCCCCGCCCACAGCGTGCGCATCGTCTTCACCGTGATGCCCACGGAGACGGACGAGGACTGGTCGGCGGTGGCCGAGCGGCTGCGGGCCGTACCGGCCGCGTTCGAGGGGTACCGGCAGTCGCTGGAGCTGGGCCTGGAGCGCAAGCTGCTGGGCGGTCCGCGCGCGACGGCCACCTTCGTCGACCAGCTCACCGAGTGGGGCGGCAACGATGGTGCGCGGCCCGGCTGGTTCGAGGAGTTCGTCACGGGCGGGCCGAGCGCGCTGCGGGCGGAGCTGAACACGGCGGCGCGTGCCGCGACCGGCGCGGTGACCGCGCTGCGCGACTGGATGCGCGACGTGTACGCCCCCGCGGTGCAGAGCGCCCCGGACATCGTGGGCCGTGAGCGCTACGCCCGCTGGTCGCGTTATTTCAACGGCACCGACTTCGATCTCGACGCGGCGTACGCGTACGGCTGGGACGAGTACCACCGGCTGCTCGCCGAGATGAAGACGGAGGCGCACAAGATCCTTCCCGGTGCGGGTCCCTGGGAGGCGCTCGCCCATCTCGACGAGCACGGGACGCACATCGAGGGCGTCGAGGAGGTACGGGTCTGGCTTCAGGGCCTGATGGACGAGGCGATCGAGGCGCTGGACGGCACGCACTTCGAACTGGCCGAACGGGTGCGGAAGGTGGAGTCGCGGATCGCCCCGCCCGGCGGCGCCGCGGCGCCCTACTACACCGGCCCGTCGGAGGACTTCTCGCGCCCCGGCCGCACCTGGCTGCCGGTCGACGGCGAGACCCGCTTCCCGGTGTACGACCTGGTGTCGACCTGGTACCACGAGGGAGTGCCCGGCCATCACCTCCAGATCGCGCAGTGGGTGCACGTCGCGGACCAGCTGTCGCGGTACCAGGCGACGATCGGCGGGGTGAGTGCCAATGCGGAGGGCTGGGCGCTGTACGCGGAGCGGCTCATGGACGAGCTGGGCTTCCTGCCCGACGCGGAGCGCAGGCTCGGCTATCTCGACGCGCAGATGATGCGCGCCTGCCGGGTGATCGTGGACATCGGCATGCACCTGGAGCTGCGGATCCCGGCGTCGTCGCCGTTCCACCCGGGCGAGCGGTGGACGCCCGAGCTGGCCCAGGAGTTCTTCCAGCGGCACACCAGCCGCCCGCCGGCGTTCGTCGAGAGCGAGCTGATCCGCTATCTGTCGATGCCGGCGCAGGCGATCGGGTACAAGCTGGGTGAGCGGGCCTGGCTGCTGGGCCGGGAGAACGCCCGGAAGGCGCACGGCGACTCGTTCGACGCCAAGAAGTGGCACATGGCGGCGCTGTCGCAGGGTCCGCTCGGCCTGGACGACCTGGTGGACGAGCTGTCCCGGCTGTGACGCGTACGCCCGCGGGCCGGTCCGGGTCGTCGACCGGGACCGGCCCGCGAGCGTTCCTCCGAGGGTCAGCAGCCGCAGTCGTCGGCGTCGACCGGGGCGGTCAGGGGGTCGGCTTCGCGCTTCCGCTCGCCCTCCCAGGTGTCGTACGCGAACCCCTCGCGGGCCCAGTACTCGAAGCCGCCGAGCATCTCCTTGACCTGGTAGCCGAGTTCGGCGAGGGCGAGCGCCGCGCGGGTGGCGCCGTTGCAGCCGGGGCCCCAGCAGTAGGTGACGACCGGCACCGCCTTGTCGAGCAGCTGCTCGGCCTGCTCGGGAATGAGCGCGGTGGGCAGGTGGACGGCGCCGGGGATGTGGCCCTGGTCCCAGGAGGCGGTGGAGCGGGAGTCGAGGACGACGAAGCCTGGGTCGCCGCCGGCGGCGAGCGCGGCCGCGACGTCGGAGACGTCCGCGTGGAAGGCCAGGCTGGCCGAGAAGTGGGCGGCGGCAGCGGCGGGCGAGGCCGGCGGCACCCGCAGGACGGGGTTGGCGGCGGCGGAGGTGGCGTTCTGTGTCGTCGTCATGACCGAAAATCTATGATCGTTGATCATCTCGGTGAAGTGACGATCCACGGAGCTTCTCTTGATCGACCGGGGAATCACCTGCTATTCGTCGTCCATGAGCGGATTTTCACCGGACGCCACCGACTGGCGCATTCTGGAGGCCCTCCAGGGTCAGGGACGGGCCAGTTTCGCCGAGCTGGCGCGTGCCGTGTCGATGTCGGCGAGCGCCGTCACCGAGCGGGTCCGCAGACTGGAGGAGGCCGGAGTGATAGCCGGCTACACCGCGGTCGTGGACCAGGAGCGGCTCGGCCGGCCGATCCTCGCGTTCGTCCGGCTCCGCTATCCCAACGGCAACTACAAGCCGTTCCACGATCTGCTGGAGGCGACTCCGGAGATCCTGGAGGCCCACCATGTGACGGGCGACGACTGCTTCGTGCTGAAGGTCGCCGCCCGTTCGATGGGACACCTGGAGGAGATCTCCGGGAAGATCGGCGCGCTGGGCTCGGTGACGACCAGCGTCGTGTACTCCTCGCCGCTGCCGCGCCGCGCGATCAGCCGCTGATCGCCGCCCCGCCGGTGCGCAGCCGTACCGCCGAGCCGCCGCGTTCCTTGACGACCTCCAGCTGGGCGGGGATACGGCGGCGCAGATCGGCGACGTGGCTGACGATGCCGACGCTGCGGTCGCGTTCGCGCAGTGAGTCCAGGACGTCCAGTACCTCGTCGAGGGTCTGGTCGTCGAGGCTGCCGAAGCCCTCGTCGATGAAGAGCGTGTCGAGCCGGACGCCGCCGGCCTCGTCGGTGACGACGTCGGCCAGGCCCAGGGCGAGGGCGAGTGACGCGAAGAACGTCTCGCCGCCGGACAGGGTGGAGGTGTCGCGCTCGTTGCCGGTCCAGGCGTCGACGACGTGCAGGCCGAGCCCGGACCGCTTGCCGCCGGACCGTGCGTCGGAGTGGACGAGCGTGTAGCGCCCCGACGACATCCGCTGGAGGCGTGCGGAGGCCACGGCCGCGACCTGTTCGAGCCGGGCGGCCAGGACGTACGACTCCAGCCGCATCCTGCGCTCGTTCTCGGCGGAGGTGCCGGCGGTGAGGCCGGCGAGCCGCGCCACCCGGTCGTACTCCGCCCGCAGCGGGCCGAGCGCCCGGACCTCGGCGGCCGTGGCTGCGGACAGCCGGTCGAGTTCGGCGCACCGCTCGCGGTGGGCGGCGAGGGTGGTGCCGGCCTCGCGCACGGCGCGTTCGGCGGCGGTGTGGACGGTCTCGGCGGCCGCCGGATCGGCGGGCGGGCGTTCGGCGGCGACCCGGGTCTCCGGTTCGGCGAGCCGGTCGGCGACCGCGGCGGCCTCGGCCTGCCAGGCGTCCAGCCGGTGCTGGAGCTCGCGTCGGCGGGCGTCGTCGAGGAGCGCGTCGGCGGCCTCGGCGGGCGTGTCGAAGCCGGCGCGGAACGCCGCGTCGGCGAGCCGGTCGTCGGCCTCCTTCAGACGCCGGGCGGTCGCCTCGACGGTCCGTACGGCGTCGGCGGCGTCGACGAGGAGGGTGATCCTGCGCTCCAGCAGCGCGGCGTGCTCGGCCACGCCACCGGGCACATGGGCGAGTTCGGCGTCGATGACCGCCTGCTCGCGGTCGAGTGCCTCGCGGCGCGAGTCCCGTGCGGCGGCCCGTCGCTCGGCCTGCTGCCGTACGTCGACCCGCCGCCGGTACTCCCGCTCCGCCTGCTCCAGTTCCTCGCGTGCCGCGTGCATGCCGCCGGCGACCGCCCGGGCGTCGTCGTGTTCGCGCTCCAGCCGCCGGGCGGCGTCGGCCAGTTGGGCGACGGTCGGCGTCTCGTACTCATCGGTGTCTCCGGGGCCGGCCGCGGCGCGTTCGGCGGCGTCACCGCCCGGCGCCGCGTCCGCCCCGACCTCGGCCCGGGCGGCGGTCAGCGCCTCGCGGACCACGGCCAGTTCGCGTTCGGCGGCCGAGCGTGCCTCGTCCGCGCGGGTGTGCGCCTCGTACGCCGCGTCCTCCGTGGCGCGGTCCACGTGCTCGGCGTCGGCGCGGGCGGGCGCCGGGTGCTCCGCGGAGCCGCAGACCGCGCACGGCGCGCCGGCCGCGAGCCCGGCGGCGAGTTCGGCCGCGATGCCGCGCAGACGGCGCTCCCGCAGATCGAGCCATGTCTCATGGGCGGCGTTGGCGTGTTCACGCGCGGTCGCGAGACGGGTTCCGGCCGCGGCGGCGTCGCGGACGAGCGCGTCGCGGCGCCGTGCGGCGGCCAGCCGGCGCCGGGCCGGTTCCAGACGGCCCGCGAGGTGTTCGGCACGGGTCGCGGCCTCCTGGGCGGCCTCGACCCGCTCCTGGAGTGCCCGGCGGGTCGCCTCCCAGCCGGCCAGCCATCCGGCCGCCTCGTGGACGGTGTCCTCGTCGGCGCGGGCCTGCCGGTCCAGGTCCTCGCGTTCGGCGGCGATCTCGGTGCCGCGCCGTTCGGCGCGGCGTGCCGCTTCGAGTCCGCCGAGGTCCTGACGGAGCTGCCGTTCGAGCGCGGCGAGTTGCGCGGCGCCCGCGTCGGCGAGTTCGGGCGGCAGGCCGGCCCTGGCCCGGGCATGGGCGGCGGTCGCGGCGCGGTGCTCCCGCTCGGCCTCCTCGCGCAGGCTGAGCGGAGCTGCCACCCGCTCGGCCCTGCGGGCGCGTTCGAGCCGGGTCTGCCAGGTGTCGCGCTCGGCGCGCCGGGTGTCGAGGGCGTCCGCGCGGCGCCGGGCGTCGGCGTACCGCTGCTGGCGGGCGGCCAGTTCCCGCTCGTCGTCGAGGGCGCGCCGGGCGGCGGCCTGCCGGCTCTCGGCCGCGAGGAGCGCCAGGTCGGCGATGTCCAGCGCTTCACGGGCGCCGGAGCGGGCCACGGCGGCCCGGGCGAGGACGGCTTCCGCGAGCCCCGGGTCACCGGGCCTGCCGTCGGGGGCCGGCAGGCCGGCGGCGTCACCCGCGGCCTGGGCGGTCCGGTGGGCGAGGGCGAGGAGCCGCTCGTCGCCTTCCCGGACCTGCTGTTCGGCGGTGCGGCGCAGTTCGGCGAGGCGTTCCTCGACAGCGGCGAAGCGGCGGGTGTCGAACAGCCGGCCGAGGAGTTTGCCGCGCGCCTCGGCGTCGGCGCGCAGGAAACGGGCGAAGTCGCCCTGGGGCAGCAGGACGACCTGGCAGAACTGCTCGCGGCTCATGCCGAGCAGGTGGCCGATCTCCTCGCCGATCTCCTGGTGGGAGCGGCTGAGGCCGCGCCACTCACCGCTCTCGGCGTCGTACTCGCGCAGCCAGGTCTGGGCCTTCTCCTTGGTGAAGCCGGTGCCGCGCTTCTTGGGGCGCGGCTGTTCGGGACGGCGGGTGATCTCCAGCCGGCGTCCGCCGGCGCTGAGTTCGAGCAGGACTTCGGTGGGCGTGCCGGCCGGGGCGTGGTCGCTGCGCAGCGGGATTCCGGAGCCCTGACGCGCGCCGGGTACCGCGCCGTACAGCGCGTAGCAGACGGCGTCGAGGACGGAGGTCTTGCCGGCGCCGGTCGGGCCGTGCAGCAGGAAGAGCCCCGCCTCGGACAGCGCGTCGAAGTCGACGGTCTGGGCGGTGCCGAAGGGGCCGAAGCCGGTGATGACGAGACGGTGCAGCCTCACCCGGTCACCTCGCGCTCGGCCATGTCCACCCGCACATGGTCGAAGGCGCCGTGGAGCGCCGCGCGTTCGGGCTCGTCGGGCCCGGTTCCGCCGCGTACGTGGGCCACGAAGTCCTCCGCGATCTGCTGGTCGCTGCGCCCGCGCAGGCGCTTGGCGTACGACAGGAGGGGCTGGTCGCCGGCCCGTTCGGGCTCGAAGACGAGGCTGAGGGTGTGCGGGAAGCGCTCGGTGAGGCGGGCCATGGGTTCGGCCGGGCGCACGTCGTCGGTGAGGGTGGCCTCGACCCAGGACGCTTCGTGAGGGGTCAGCGTGGGGTCGGCCAGCAGTTCGTCGAGGCGGCCGCGGATCCGGGCGAGGGGGCGGGGCACCGGACAGTCGACGCGCTCGGCGGTGATCTCCCCGGTGGCGCCGAGGTCGACGAGCCACATGGACTTGCGGTGGGTGGCTTCGGAGAAGGAGTAGGCGAGGGGGGAGCCGGAGTAGCGCACGCGGTCGGTGAGGGCCTGGCTGCCGTGGAGGTGTCCGAGGGCCACGTAGTCGACACCGTCGAAGACGCCGGCGGGTACGGCGGCTACGCCGCCTACGGTGATGTCGCGTTCGCTGTCGCTGGGGGCGCCGCCGGCGACGAAGGCGTGGGCGAGGACGACGGAGCGGGTGCCGGGGGCCCGGTCCGCCAGGTCGGCGCGGACCCGGTCCATGGCGGCGCCCAGGACGGCCTCGTGTCCGGCCTTGGCGACCCCGAGCCGGTCGCGGACCAGGGCCGGTTCGAGGTAGGGCAGTCCGTAGAAGGCGACGTCACCGTGTGGGTCGCTCAGCAGGACGGGGGTGCCGGCGCCGGCCGGGTCGGTCCTCAGGTGGATGCCGGCGCGCTCGATGAGGCCGGCGCCGACGCCGAGCCTGCGTGCGGAGTCGTGGTTCCCGGAGATCATGACGGTCGGTACGCCGGCCTCGGCCAGGCGGTGCAGGGCGGTGTCGAACAGCTCGACGGCGGGCAGTGGGGGTACGGCCCGGTCGTAGATGTCGCCCGCGACGAGCACCACGTCCACGTCGCACTCGCGCACGGTGGCCAGGAGGTGGTCGAGGAACGCGGCCTGGGCGTCGAGCAGGCCGACGCGGTGGAACGAGCGCCCCAGGTGCCAGTCCGACGTGTGCAGCATCCTCACCGCGCGTCCCCGCCCCTCATGTCTTCCTCTCCTCGCCCCCGGCGCCGGCCCCTGTTCGCCGCGCGGTCCGTCACGGACCACAGTTTCCCATCGGTTTCAGGCGTCGCCGTACGCCTCGCCGCCCAGGGCGAGCGTGGCGGTGCCGGCCGTCGCGTCGGCGAGCCAGGCGCGGAAGGCGGCGACGCCGGCGTCGGGCAGGCCGATCTCGATCGTGACGGCCTCGGCGTAGCGCACGTCGCGCACCGTGCGGCCGGTCGCGCGCAGGTCGTTCTCGAGCTTCCCGGCCCGCTGGTGGTCGACGGTGAGGGTGGCGAGCCGGAACCGCTGCCGGGTGAGGGTGCCGATCTCGTCGAGCGCCTCGCCGACCACCCCGCCGTACGCCCGGATCAGTCCCCCGGCGCCGAGCTTGACTCCGCCGTAGTAGCGGGTGACGACGGCGGCGGCGTACCGGATCTCGCGCCGCATGAGCATCTGCAGCATCGGCACTCCGGCCGTGCCGCCCGGTTCGCCGTCGTCGCTCGCCTTCTGTACGGCGGCGTCGGCGCCGATGACGTACGCGAAGCAGTTGTGGGTGGCGGTCGGGTGCTCCCTGCGGACGCGTGCCACGAAGTCCTGCGCCTCCTCCTCGGTCGCGGCGGGCGCGAGGGCGCAGATGAAGCGCGATCGGTTGATCTCGGTCTCGTGCACGCCCTCACGGGCGACCGTCCGGTACTGCTCCTGCATCCCACCACCCTAATGCGGGCGCGTGCGGCTGCCCGCGGCGCCCGCCGGGCGGTCCACCGGGGCGGGGCGGGCGTACCGGGGCTCCCGGACGGGCCGCGGGGGGAATCTCTCGCTTCGGCCGCGCGTTTCCGCTTGCGGCGGTCGTCAGCCGCGCTCCGGCCCCGGGGCGGCGGTCGGGCCCGGACCTGGAGGCAGAGCGTGCAGAGCGAGTCGGAGACCATCCGCCGGATCCTCACCGAGTCGGGTGACACCTGGGCGGTGGTGGGGCTCTCGAACAACCGGTCCCGCGCGGCGTACGGCGTCGCCGAGGTGCTGCAGCGGTTCGGCAAGCGGATCGTGCCGGTGCATCCGAAGGCGGAGACCGTCCATGGGGAGCAGGGGTACGCGTCGCTCGCGGACATCCCGTTCCCCGTGGACGTCGTGGACGTGTTCGTCAACAGCGACCTGGCGGGGCCGGTGGCCGACGAGGCGGTGGCGAAGGGTGCCAGGGCGGTCTGGTTCCAGCTCGGTGTGATCGACGACGAGGCGTACGAGCGCACGCGGGCGGCGGGGCTCGACATGGTGATGGACCGCTGTCCCGCCATCGAGATCCCGCGGCTGGGCTGACCTCAGCGCAGGCCGAGACCCTCCAGCGGTACCGCGCCCGGCAGGCCGGCGAAGGCCTTGCCGGGCACGATCAGCTTGCCCCGTCGGCGGCCGCTGCCGATCAGCACCCACGCGGTGTCGACGACCGCGGGGTCGACGAGCAGCGGCCAGTCGACGGGCAGGCCGATCGGGGTGATCCCGCCGTACTCCATGCCGGTCTCACCGGTCGCGGTGTCCATGGGGGCGAAGGAGACCTTGCGGGCGCCGAGGTGCCGGCGCACCGCTCCGTTGACGTCGACCCTGGTGTTCGACTTGACCAGACAGGCCGCCAGTGCGCTCGTCCCGCCGCGCTTCGCGGCGACGACGACGCAGTTCGCGGAGGCGTCCAGGAGGTCCTGGCCGTGGTGCTCGACGAAGACGGCGGTGTCGGCGACGGCCGGGTCGGTGTCGACGTACAGCAGCTGGTCGGCGGGCACGGCGCCCTGCCATGCGCGGACGGCGTCGGCGACGGGCGGGGTGAGCTCGTCGAGGCAGTCGGGGGCGGGGCGGGCGTGGTCGAAGTCGCCGATGGGTGCGCGCATGCCCCCCACGCTAACAACGGCGCCGTGGCGGCCGGTTGGCCGTCTCAGCGTACGGGCGGGATGGAGACGGCCATGGTCATCCGGACCGTCTCGTCGCCGTCGTTGCGGTAGGCGTGCGGGACGTTGGACTCGAAGACGGCGGACGTCCCGGCGGGTACGCGGTGGGGTACGCCGTCGACCTCCAGGGTCAGTTCGCCCGCGCTGACGTGCAGCAGCTCGGTCGTCCCGTCCGGGTGGGGGTCGGAGGAGCTCGCGTCGCCGGGCATCAGCGTCCAGGACCACAGCTCCAGCGGGCCGCGCGCCTCGGCGCCGACGAGCAGGGTGGTGCTGCTGCCCTTCTCGGTGGACCACATGCGTACCGCCTGCTCCGCCGGTACGAGCCGGACGTGCGGGCCCTGCTCGTAGTCGAGCAGGGTGGTGATCGAGACGCCGAGCGCGTCGGCGAGCTTGACCGTGGTGCCCACGCTCGGGTTCGTCCGCGCCTGCTCGATCTGGATGATCATGCCGCGGCTCACGCCCGCCCGCGCGGCGAGCGCGTCGAGCGTGAAGCCCCGCTCACCGCGCCAGCGCTTGAGGTTGCGGGCGAGCGACTGGGTGAGCTGGTCGAGGTCCGACACATTCCGTCCAATATATTGGATGACATAGTTCAATGGACTGCACTACGGTGTGGTGCACCCCCGTGTTGACCGCACTGTACTGCGAGGACGTCATGACAGCACTGTTCGCCCTGGCCACCAGCCTCCTGTGGGGGCTGGCCGACTTCGGCGGCGGCCTGCTCACCCGGCGTACGCCCGCCCTGACCGTCGTCGTGGCCTCCCAGACCGTCGCCGTCGTGGTCCTCGGGGCGGTCGTGGTCGCGACCGGCGGCTGGAGCGAGGCGGGACCGCGACTCTGGTACGCGGTGGCGGCCGGCGCGGTGGGCCCCGCCGCGATGCTCGCCTTCTACAAGGCGCTGGCGCTCGGCCCCATGGGGGTGGTGTCCCCGCTCGGCTCCCTCGGCGTGCTGGTGCCGGTCTCGATCGGCCTCCTGCTCGGCGACCGGCCCGGGCTGCTGCAGTTCGCGGGCATCGGTGTGGCGACAGCGGGGGTCGTACTGGCCGGCGGGCCGGAGCTGCGCGGGGCAGCGGTGCAGCGGCAGGCGGTGCTGCTCACACTCGTGGCCGCGCTCGGGTTCGGCTCGGTGATGGCGCTGATCGCCGAGGCGTCGTCCACGATCACGGGGCTGTTCCTCGCGCTGTTCGTGCAGCGCGTCGCCAATGTCGCGGTAGGCGGCGCGGCGCTGTACGTGTCGGTGAAGCGGGGCGGCCGGGCGCTGCCCGAGGACGGCGGCGGGCGCGTGGTCCTGGTCTCCCTGCCCGCCCTGGCGTTCGTCGGCCTGGCGGACGTCGCCGCGAACGGTACGTACTCGATCGCCGCACAGAACGGGCCGGTCACCGTCGCCGCGGTCCTCGCCAGCCTCTACCCGGTGGTGACGGCGCTCGCGGCCCGCGGGGTGCTCGGGGAGCGGCTGCGGCCGGTCCAGGCCGCCGGCGCGGGGCTCGCGCTGGTCGGCACGGTGCTCCTGGCGAGCGGCTGATCAGCCGGCCTCCGGGGCCGGCTCGGCCAGTTCCGCCGGCTCGGCCAGTTCCGCCAGTTCCGCCAGCGCGGACAGCTGTTGCGGCGTGACGCCGTCCGGGATCGGCACGGGAGCGGGCGTGCGCAGCGGGGGCTGCCAGCCGCCCTCCGCGTCCCAGCGGCGCACGACGCGGGCGGGCGCCCCGGCCACCACCGCGTGGTCGGGCACCTCGCCCCGCACAACGGCGCCCGCGGCCACCACCACGTTGCGGCCGATCCGGGCACCCGGGAGGATCACCGCCCCGGTTCCGAGCCAGCAGCCCGGCCCGATCTCCACCGGTTCGGAGCGGGGCCACTGACGGCCGATGGGGGTGTGCGGATCGTCGTAGCTGTGGTTGGTCGAGGTGATGTAGACGTACGGCCCGCAGAAGGTGTCGGCGCCGACCGTCACGGCGGCGTCGGCGATGACATGGCTGCCGCGCCCGAGGACCACGCCGTTGCCGAGTGTGAGGATCGGATCGGGGCCGAGGTCGAGACCGGGCATCATCCCGGCGGTGAGCGTCACCTGCTCGCCGATGATGCAGTGGTCGCCGAGCTCGATCCACTCCTCGCCGAAGACGGTGCCCTGGGGGAAGGCCAGCCGGGTGCCGGGGCCTAGCCGGCGGAAACGCAGCCGTCCGGGGTGCTCGGCGGTGACCGCGCCCGCCTCCTGCATCCACCGCCAGCCGCACTGCACGGCGCGGCCGGCGAGCCGGCGCCGCCAGGCGGTGAGGGATGAGAACGTGTTTCTGTTCTTCGGCACCCGCACACGGTAGTCGGCCGGGTGGCGGGTGGCCGGTGTCACGGCCTGTGATGTTCGCCCCACGCCCACGACCGGCGGGGGTGTCGCCCGGAGCGAGAAGTACAGGTTCTATCGTTCCCCCGGCGCGACGGAACAGCACTTCCGGCACATGAGGAGCAGGCGATGGCAGAGCGGGCGTTGATCACCGGCGTGGGCGGCAAGGAACCGAAGGTGGACGCGGAGGCGTTCGCCGCGCCGACGTCCGTGGTGGTCGGCGACGTGACGATGGCCCGGGGTTCGAGCGTCTGGTACCACACGGTGCTGCGCGCGGACTGCGGCCCGATCGTCCTCGGCGCCGACAGCAACATCCAGGACAACTGCACGGTCCATGTCGACCCGGGCTTTCCCGTCACGGTCGGCGAACGCGTCTCGGTCGGCCACAACGCCGTCCTGCACGGCTGCACCGTGGAGGACGACGTGCTCGTGGGCATGGGGGCCACGGTCCTCAACGGCGCCCACATCGGCGCGGGCTCGCTGATCGCCGCCCAGGCTCTGGTGCCGCAGGGGATGCGGGTGCCGCCCGGCTCACTGGTCGCGGGCGTCCCCGCCAAGGTCAAGCGGGAGCTGACGGACGAGGAGCGGGCGGGCATCGAGCTGAACGCGGAGATGTACCTGCATCTGGCGCGGGCCCACGCCGAGGCCCACGGGGCCTGAGCGGGACGTCCGGCGTCAGTCGGTGGTCGCGGCCGCGACCGGCTCCGGGGCCGGCGCGGCCGCCTTGGCCTCCGCCGCGGCGGCGGCCTTCTTCGCCCGGTTCTTGAGGAGCAGCATCGAGGTGAGGCCCACCAGGACCGCGAGGACCAGTCCGAGCCAGGAGAAGCGCTTGAGCCAGGCCTCGGCGACGACACCGACCGAGTAGATGACCGCGGTGGTGCCGCCCGCCCACAGGATGCCGCCGAAGACATTGGCGATGAGGAACTTCCAGTACGGCATCCGCAGCACACCTGCGAGCGGGCCGGCGAAGATCCGCAGCAGGGCCACGAAGCGGCCGAAGAAGACGGCCCACATGCCCCACTTCTCGAAGGACCGTTCCGCCATCGCGATGTTGGCTTCGCTGAAGTGCTTGGGGAACTTACCCCCGAGCCAGGCGAGCAGCGGCCGGCCGCCCCTGCGGCCGATGGCGTAGCCGATCGAGTCACCGATGATCGCGCCCGCCGTGGCGCAGGCGCCGAGGATGTACGGGTTGATGTCCCCGTGCTGGGACGCGAGGAGCGCCGAACTGACGAGAACGATCTCGCCCGGCAGCGGGATACCGAGGCTCTCGAGCCCGATCACCACCCCCACCAGGAGGTAGATACTGACCGCTGGAACGGTCTCGAGCCACTCCTGGACGTGCAACGCCGGCTCCTCCGTACTCGACCTGTGACTGCGCGGCGTGCGCGGCGTCGCGCACGCCGGGGCAGCCTACCTCGTCATCGCACGGGAGCCGGGGCGTCAGGAGCTGGGGCGCAGGGTCCAGACGATGGTCATCTCGCCGGTCACGGCGCCGTCCTCGCGGGTGATCTCGATGTTCACCGGGAATTCGGGGCGCTGTCCGGCGTCCAGCTCGGCGATCACCTCGGCCTTGGTGCGGCCCAGCGTGGCGGTGGCGGTGACGACGCCCATGGCGAGCTTCTTGTAGCCGATCTCGGCCTTGACGGCGAGAGGCACGGCCCGGCCCATCTGGTCGCCGAAGGCACCGATGACGATGGCGCCGCTGGCGGACTCGCCGAGGGTGAACATCGCTCCCGCGTGGGGGCCGCCGACGTGGTTGTGGAAGTCGCTCTGGTCGGGCAGCCGGAGGACGGCGCGCTCGGCGGTCGCTTCCACGACCTCCAGGTTCAGGGTCTTGGCCATGGGAACAGTGGCCAGCAGCATCTCGCCGATGTTCGGCAGGGTCTCGGACATGCCCCGAAGTTACCAGCCAGTAGGAAGTATGGGAACCCGGTGCCGGGGGGCCGGGCGTGGCACCCACCACCCCGCCCCTCTATGGTTACTCGCCATGTGGCCAGGACAGCAGCCGCCCGGGGGCGAGCAGAACCCGCAGGACCAGAACGCGAATCCGTACCAGCAGCCGGGGTACCAGCAGCCGAACCCGTATCAGCAGCCGCCCACCGCGCCGCAGTACGGCGTTCCGGGCCAGCCCGGCCAGCCGGGGTACCAGCAACCCAACCCGTACCAGCAGCCCACCGTGCCGCAGTACGCCGTGCCGGGGCAGCCTCCCGGCCCGCCCGTGCCTCCGCCGGGCAACAACGACAAGAAGAAGACGACGATCGTGGCGATCGTCGCGGCCACCGCGGTCGTCGCGGCGGCCGGTGTCACCGGTTTCCTGGTCCTCAAGGACGGCGACGACAAGAAGGACACGGCGGACGGCGGCGGCAAGCCCTCGACGAGCGCGTCGAAGCCCGCCGACTCCTCCCCCTCCGCGATCGACAACCCTCGTGACGGCTCCGGACTGAAGCCGACCATCGAGGGCTGGAAGGTCGTCTTCAACCCCAAGTACGGCACGCTGTTCGACGTTCCGGCCGACTGGGAGGTCTCGGGGCCGGGCAAGGTCACCTTCTTCGAGGACGAGAAGAAGGGCGACGGCACCCCCGTCGTCACCATGTCCTCGCCGGCGCACTACAAGAGCAAGTGGTGCACCGAGGACACGAACAAGGACGGCCGCGACGAGACGTGGGGCCTGTCCACCGTGGGCACCAAGGGCGGCCAGGGCGCCAAGGACACCGCGGAGGCGGCCTACAACGAGGCCGGCAACTGGGTGTGGGCCGGCTACGCGCAGACCGAGGCCAAGGGCTTCATCAAGATCACCAAGGCCGTGCCGTACACCTCCAAGTCCGGCCTCACGGGACACGTCGCCACCGGCTCCGCGCTGAACACCAAGAAGAGCGGCAAGTGCGACACGGACGGCAAGTCCATCGCGTTCTCCTTCAAGAACAAGAAGGGCGACTTCTCGTCCTGGGTGCTCTACGCCAACACGGGCATCAAGGACGAGGTGCCGGAAGCCACGATCCAGAAGATCCTGAGCACGGTGCGGCTCGCCGACACCGAACCGGAGTCGTAGGCACCGGGGCCGGGCGAAGAACACGGCGGCCGGAGTCGGGCCCGCGTGGCCGGAGTCGGGCCCGCGTGGCCGGATGCAGATCCTGACTCCGGCCCGGCCGGGAAAAGACTTTGGCACGGGGCGGCGCCGGCGGGGATAGTCCGGGGGTGAGAACTCCCGCCGCCCCACCCGCTCCCGGCTCCGGACAGAGCCCCCGCCGCCGTCCGGAATGGGCCGGCCGCAACTACACACTGCTGACGGCCTCCGCGGTCATCACGCACCTGGGCACCCACGGTGCGCTGATCGCGGCGGCGTTCGCGGTGCTGGAGTCCGGTGGGGACGGCGGCGACGTCGGACTCGTCGCCGCCGCCCGCACCCTCCCCCTCGTTCTCTTCCTGCTCATCGGCGGGGCCGTCGCCGACCGCCTCCCCCGCCACCGGGTGATGGTCGCCGCCAACGCCCTCAACTGCGTGTCCCAGGCGGCCTTCGCCGTCCTCGTGCTCGCGGGCGACCCCCAGCTGTGGCAGATGATGCTGCTGACCGCGCTGTGCGGCACCGGCCAGGCGTTCTTCAGCCCCGCCGCCGAGGGCATGCTCCTGTCCAGCGTCAGCGGCGAACACGCCAGTCGCGCCTTCGCGCTCTTCCGCATGGCCTCCAGCGGCGCGGGCATCGGCGGGGCCGCGCTCGGCGGCGCCATGATCGCGGTGTGGGGACCCGGCTGGGTGCTGGCCGTCGACGCGGCGGCCTTCGCGCTGGCGGGAGCGCTGCGGGCGTTCCTCGACGTCGGGCACATCGCGGAACGCGCCCCCGGCGGCGGGCTTCTGGCCGATCTGCGCGACGGCTGGACAGAGGTCGTCAGCAGGCCCTGGCTCTGGTCGATCGTGGCGCAGTTCTCGGTGGTGGTGGCGGTGGTCGGCGCGGCCGAGTCCGTGTACGGGCCGCTGGTCGCCGAGGACGAGCTGGGCGGCGCGCGGCCGTGGGGCCTGGCGCTCGCCGCGTTCGGCGCCGGCACCCTGGTCGGGGCGCTGCTGATGATGCGCTGGAAGCCGCGGCGGATGCTGCTCGTGGGCACGCTGTGCGTCTTCCCGCTGGCGCTGCCGTCCGCGGCGCTCGCCGTCCCTCTGCCGGGCTACGGGCTGGCGGCGGTGATGTTCGTCAGCGGTGTGGCGATCGAGGGCTTCGGCGTGGCCTGGATGACCGCACTGCACCAGGAGATACCGGAGGACAAGCTCTCCCGCGTCTCGGCGTACGACTGGTTCGGCTCCACCGCGATGCTGCCGCTGTCCACCGCGCTGGCGGGACCCGCCGAGGACCTGTTCGGGCGCCGGGAGGCGCTGTGGGGGTGCGCGGCCCTGATCGTGGTGGTGACGGCGCTGGTCCTGCTCGTCCCCGACGTACGGAACCTGACACGGCGTACGAAGGAGGTGGCGGCGGAGCCGGTGGCGGCAGCGGCCCACGCGGCGGACTCGGCGCCCGACGCGGCGCCGGGGGCCGCGTCAGCCGATGCCGAAGGCGCCGTCGGGCGGCTCGGGTGACGCCACGGCGTCCTCGTCCCGTACGGGCCGGGCGCCTCCGGTGAAGCGGGCCAGCGACGGGCCGTGCTCCACGCGTGCGGGGAACGCGTCGGCGGCGGTGCGGCGGGCGAGGGTGGCCGTGTCGATCGGCCGGTGCGAGGCGGCCAGCACCGCGTTCCCGAACCGCCGGCCGCGCAGTACGGCGGGCTCGGCGACCATCGCCAGCTCCTCGAACACGGCGCCGAAGGTGGCCAGCTGGGAGCGGAGGAACGCGAACGGCGCGCCGTCCGCGAGGTTGGCGAGGTAGACCCCGTCCGGCCGCAGCACCCGCTCTGCGGCCCGCGCGTACTCCACGGACGTCAGGTGCGCCGGCACCCGGGACCCTCCGAAGACGTCCGCGATCAGCACGTCGGCCGAGGCCGCCGGTGCCGCTTCCAGCCAGGCCCGGGCGTCCGCTCCGTGCACGGCGATGCCCGAGCCGGCGGGCAGCGGCAGCTGTTCGGCGACCAGCGCGATGAGGCCTCGGTCGGCCTCCACCACGTCCTGCCGGGAGCCGGGCCGGGTCGCGGCGAGCCAGCGGGGCAGGGTGAGCGCCCCACCTCCGAGGTGCAGCACGTCGAGCGGACCGCCCTCGGGCGCGGCACAGTCCACGGCGTGGGCGAGGCGGCGGGCGTACTCGAACTCGAGGTGTGCGGGATCGTCCAGGTCGACGTACGACTGGGGTGCTCCGTCGATCGTCAGCAGCCAGGCCCGGTCCCGGTCCACGTCCGGCATCAGCTTCGCGGTGCCCCGGTCGATGTCGCGGAGTACGGGGAGCGGCTCGTTCACCACCCCACCTTACGGCGCCATGACGGCGGCCACTTCCCCGGCGTGGGCGGCGGCCTGGGCGCGGCCGGCGCGCGCGGCGGGAGCGCGGCGGGACGGGTCGAGCGCATTGCGGCCGAAGGCCTGCCTGGCGGTGGTGTCCGGGGTGATGACGGCGACCCGGGCTCCCGCGGCCCGCAGCCGTTCGGCCTGCGTCCGCGGGGAGAGGATCACCTTGTTGCCGGCGGCACTGGGCGCGACGACGACCACCCTGTCGTAGCCGGCGGCGAGGTGGGCGTTGGCCGTGGAGTGCAGGCCGCCGTCGACCCAGGTCCGGCCCCGGGCGGTCGCGACGGGCCATACGCCGGGGACGGCGCAGCTCGCGGTGACGGCGTCGACCAGGGAGACGCCGCTCGTCCGGTCGAAGGTCTCCAGTTCGCCGGTGACGGCGTCGACGGCGGTGACGAGCAGCGGCCGGGCGGGCCAGTCGGGCGAGACGAGCCGGTGGGCGATCATCTCGCGGCGCGCCGACGGGCCGACGGCCGTACGGGCGCCGAGCGCCAGCCGCCCGAGCTTGCGGCCGTAGGCCTCCGGGGTGCGGGAGGTGAGCACGGCGAGCGCGTACCGTGCGACGGTCATCGCGCCGAGCCGCCCGGTGGGCTGCCCTTCGGGCGGGGTGAGCTGGTCCTCGTAGAGCTCGGCGAGGGTCCGTACGCCGGAGAGCAGATCGGCGCCGACGGCGGAGCCGGCGGAACTGCCGATGACGACGTCGGCGGTGGACAGGTCCGTGCCCGCCTCCGCGATGCCGTGCAGTATGCCGATCTCCCATCCGGTGCCGGTCAGTCCCCCGGCGCCCAGCACCAGCGCGGTTTTCCCCGTTCCTGTCATGGGGGCAGTCTGCCGGGCGCCCAACTGCCCGTTTCCACCGGGGTGTTGTTTCCCGGTGGAAACGGGCGGGGAGCCGGCCGCCGTCAGAGAACCTCGGTGACCGTTCCGGCGCCGACGGTGCGGCCGCCCTCGCGGATCGCGAAGCCGAGCCCCGGCTCCAGCGGTACGTCACGGCCGAGTTCGACGGTCATGGTGACCGTGTCGCCGGGCCTGGCGACCGCCCGCTCGCCGAGGTCCACGTCGCCGACGACGTCCGCGGTCCGGAGGTAGAACTGCGGCCGGTAGCCGGTCGAGACGGGTGTGGTGCGTCCGCCCTCCCGGCCGGACAGGACGTACACCTGCGCGGTGAAGCGCCGGTTCGGTACGACGCTGCCGGGCGCCGCCACGACGTGGCCGCGGCGGACGGCCTCACGCGGCACCCCGCGCAGCAGCAGCGCGACGTTGTCACCGGCCTGCGCGGACTCCATCGGCTTGCCGAAGGTCTCCAGTCCGATGACGACCGTCTCGGCCGTCTTCGCCGCCCCGGTGTCGCCGAGCACCTCGACGCGGTCGCCGACACGTACGGTGCCGCGCTCGACGGCGCCCGTGACGACGGTCCCGCGCCCGGTGATGGTGAGCACGTTCTCCACGGGCAGCAGGAACGGCGCGTCGACATACCGCTCGGGCATGGGCACATAGGTGTCCACGGCGTCGAGCAGCGCCTCGACGGCCCCGGTCCAGCGCGGGTCGCCCTCCAGGGCCCTGAGCCCGGAGACCCGCACGACCGGTACGGCGTCGCCGCCGTAGCCGTGGGCGGTGAGCAGTTCGCGCACCTCCAGCTCGACGAGGTCGGTGATCTCGTCGTCGCCCGCGTCGGCCTTGTTGAGGGCCACGACGATGTGGTCGACGCCCACCTGGCGGGCGAGGAGCACGTGCTCGGCGGTCTGCGGCATGATCCCGTCGAGCGCGGAGACGACGAGGATCGCCCCGTCGAGCTGTGCGGCTCCGGTGACCATGTTCTTGATGTAGTCGGCGTGGCCGGGCATGTCGACGTGGGCGTAGTGCCGGGTGTCGGTCTCGTACTCGACGTGCGCGATGTTGATGGTGATGCCCCGCTGGGCCTCCTCCGGCGCACGGTCGATGCGGTCGAAGGAGACGTAGGAGGTGCTGCTGCCGGAGCGCTCGCTGAGGACCTTGGTGATGGCGGCGGTCAGGGTGGTCTTGCCGTGGTCGACGTGGCCCATGGTGCCGATGTTGAGGTGCGGCTTGGTGCGCACGTATGCCGTCTTGGGCATGGCCGGTGCGGTTCCTTCCCGGAACTGGAAGCGGTGACGACCTCCTGCTCGGGATCGACCGAGCACGGAGGGATGGACCCCTGGGCCTTGCCGACCCTCCCCCTGTGGGGTCCGCCGGAGTGTCCGGGAAGGGTCAGCTTCGGGCGCCGTCGAGAGACGCCGCGGCAGCGGCGTACGCTGCGCCGGGAGCGGTCGTGCCGGCGACGGCGAGAGCGAGGACGGCAGCCTTCGGCGCGTCCGCGACTGCGGACGGCGCTGCGGGGAAGGCGTACCGGAACATGGGTTGATCATGGCCCGGCGCGGGGCGCAAGTCGACCGAATTTCGGTACGGGTGGGGCCGTGGGCGTCAGAGATTCTTGAGCGCCTCACGAACGGACAGAGGCGCCAGTCGCCCCCGGTTCGTCTCGACGAACGCGCGCACCGCGCCCGGGTCCGTCTTGGCGTACTCCCGCAGGGACCAGCCGATCGCCTTGCGGATGAAGAAGTCGGGGTGGCCGGCCCGGCGCAGGCAGTAGGCGAAGAGCCGCCCGGCGTCGGTGGCGTCCTTGTACCGGAGCTGGTGCAGGAGCGCGGTGCGGGCGACCCACAAGTCGTCGTCCTCGATCCATGCGTCCATCTCCCCGCGCAGTTCCGGGTCGGCCGCCACGAGGGTTCCCACGACATGCGCGGCGAGGAGATCGACCGTGTCCCACCACGGCACGGTGACGATCAGATGACGGACGACCGGCAGGAAGCCGGAGGAGCAGCGCTTGGCGTACCGGCGCAGGTAGTCGACGGCGAAGTAGTGGTACTCCCGCTCGGGCAGTCGCCAGCAGCGCAGCGCGACGGCAGCGCAGTCCGCCTCGTCGGGGCGGGGCAGCCCGTCCAGGACGGTGCGCGACAGTGCGCGCCGCTCGGGGGTGGGGATGCCGAGGAAGGGGGCGACCCCCTTCATGTAGGCCGCGGCCTGCGCCGCCCGCAGAGGATCGGCAGCCGTGGGATATGTCTCGGTGAGGCGCTGGAGCACGCTGTCTGCCAGGGAACTCGCGGGCACGGCGGGGGCCATGGGACTCACCTTACGGCGGCCCGGCTCGTTCGTCGGTTAGTCTCCCCGGATGCTCGACCCCGTCATCAGGCCGCGTGGCGGCCTCGCCGTGCGCTGCTCGCGGGCGCTGCTGTCCCCGTGGTCGCGGCTGTCGCTGCTCGTCGTGGTCCTGGCGGCCGCGGCGGTGACGGTGGTGCTGTACGAGCCGCAGCGGCTGCTCGCGGCGGGCTGGCCGCCGCAGGTGGGCGGCGCCGGCGCGGTGGTGCTGTTCGGTCTGGCCTACGGGCTGTGCACTGCGGCCTTCGTGCCGAGGCCGATCCTGAATCTGGCCGCGGGCGCGCTCTTCGGTACGCAGGCCGGGCTCGTCGCTGCGGTCGCCGGGACGGTCCTGGGGGCGGGCATCGCCTTCGCCCTGGGCCGTGTGCTGGGCCAGGACGCGCTGCGTCCGCTGGTGCGCGGGCGCTGGCTGACGGCGGCGGACGGGCAGCTGAGCCGGCACGGATTCCGTTCGATGCTGGCGATCCGGCTCTTTCCCGGGGTTCCGTTCGCCGCCGCCAATTACTGCGCGGCGATCTCCCGCATGGGCTGTGGGCCCTTCCTGCTGGCCACGGGGATCGGCTCGGTCCCGAACACCGCGGCGTACGTGGTGGCGGGGAGCGAGGCCGCGTCACCGACTTCGCCCGCCTTCCTGTTCGCCACCGGGTTCATCGTGCTGACCGGTCTCGCCGCCGCCGTGGTCGCGTGGCGCAAGCGGCACCGCCTGCGCGGGCGCTGAGCCGCTACACGCGTTCCAGGATCATGGCGTTGGCCAGGCCGCCGGCCTCGCACATCGTCTGCAGGGCGTAGCGCGCGCCGCGCTCCCGCATGGCGTGCACGAGGGTGGTGGTGAGCCGGGTGCCGCTGGCGCCCAGCGGGTGCCCGAGCGCGATGGCGCCGCCGTGGACGTTCACCCTGGCGAGATCGGCGCCGGTCTCCTGCTGCCAGGCGAGCACCACGGCCGCGAAGGCCTCGTTGACCTCGAAGAGGTCGATGTCGCCGATGCCGAGTCCGGCCCTGCGCAGCACCTTCTCGGTGGCGGGGACGACACCGGTGAGCATCAGCAGCGGGTCGGAGCCGGTGACGGCGAAGCTGTGCAGCCGGGCCAGGGGCTTCAGACCGAGCCGCCGCGCGGTGTCACCGGCCATGATCAGCACGGCCGACGCCCCGTCGTTGACGGGGCTGGCGTTGCCGGCGGTCACCGACCAGTCGATCTGCGGGAACCGCTCGGCGAAGACCGGGTCGTAGTAGGCCGGCCGCAGCCCGGCGAGTACCTCCGTGGTCGTCCCGGGCCGGACGCTCTCGTCGCGCCGGAGGGTGTCCAGTGGGGCGACCTCGGCGTCGAAAAGACCGTCGGCCCAGGTCCTCGCCGCCCGCTGGTGCGAGGTCACGGCGTACTCGTCCATCGCGGTCCGGCTGATGGACCACTTGGCCGCGATCAGTTCGGCGCTGATGCCCTGCGGGACGAGGCCCCCGGGGTAGCGGGCGGCGACACCCGGCCCGAAGGGGTCGGCTCCGGGCGGCACGTTCGACCACATCGGCACGCGGCTCATCGACTCGACGCCGCAGGCGACGACGATGTCGTACGCGCCGGAGAGCACCCCCTGGGCGGCGAAGTGGACGGCCTGCTGCGAGGAGCCGCACTGGCGGTCCACGGTGGTGGCGGGGACGGACTCGGGCAGGCCGGCGCCCAGCCACGCGTACCGGGTGGTGTTCATGGCCTGCTCGCCGACCTGGTCGACGCAGCCGCCGATGACGTCGTCGACCAGCGCGGGGTCGATGCCGCCGCGCTCGACGAGGGCGCGCAGGGTGTGGGAGAGCAGTTCGACGGGGTGGGTCGCGGCCAGGGCCCCGTTCGCCTTGCCCTTGCCGACGGGTGTACGGACGGCTTCGACGATGACGGCGTCACGCATGGGTACGGCTCCTCGTTCACCAGGTGAGTTGGAAAACTGGACCTTCACTGACGAGTAACATAACCCACCGAGTTTGAAACTCAAACCCTCTTCTCTAGGCTGAGCGCCATGAAGGAGACCCGCGCCAAGGACCCGCGCCCCTGCTCGATCGCCGACGCCCTGGCACTGGTCGGCGAGAAGTACTCCCTGCTCGTGCTGCGCGAGGTGTTCCTCGGTGTGCGGCGCTTCGACCGGATCGCCCGCAACACGGGGGCACCGCGCGACATCCTCACCGCGCGCCTGCGCCGCCTCGTCGACGCCGGGATCCTGGAGAAGGTCCCCTACAGCGAGCGTCCGCGGCGCTTCGAGTACCGGCCGACCGCGGCCGGCCGGGAGCTCCACCCCGTGCTGCTGACCCTGATGGCGTGGGGCGACCGCCACCTCAGGGAGCAGCCGCCGACCGAGGTCGAGCACTCCTGCGGCGCCCGGCTGAGCCCGGTCGTGGTGTGCGCGTCGTGCGGCGAGGAGGCGAGGACGGACAGCCTGACGCCGCACGTGCGGGCCCCGGGCTGGACGACGGAGGGCCCCGTCGAGCCCTGAGAGGCTTGTGACCGGGGCATTCATCTTGGGGCGGTACCCTGCGCACCGAACGGCCGCCGATCAACGGCCGTTCCTCCCTGCCCGCACGAGCGTATTCGGGACGGCCCTAGCCCCATGAATTGGTTCGAATCGTTCATCCTTGGACTCGTCCAGGGGCTGACGGAGTTCCTTCCCATCTCCTCCAGCGCGCATCTGCGGCTGACCGCGGCGTTCGCGGGCTGGCACGACCCGGGCGCGGCCTTCACGGCCATCACCCAGATCGGCACGGAGACGGCCGTCCTCATCTACTTCCGCAAGGACATCTCCCGGATCGTCTCGGCCTGGTTCCGCTCCCTGACCGACAAGGACATGCGCTCCGACCACGACGCGCAGATGGGCTGGCTGGTGATCGTCGGCTCGATCCCGATCGGCGTGCTGGGCGTGACGCTCAAGGACCACATCGAGGGCCCCTTCCGCGATCTGCGGCTGATCGCCACCACGCTGATCGTGATGGGCATCGTCCTGGGCATCGCCGACCGTCTGGCGGCCCGGGTCGAGGAGGGTGGCAGGCACCGTGCCGCACGGGACCGCAAGACGCTGCGCGACCTGGGCGTCAAGGACGGTCTGATCTTCGGCCTGTGCCAGGCGATGGCACTGATCCCCGGGGTGTCCCGCTCCGGCGCGACCATCAGCGGCGGCCTGCTGATGAGCTACACGCGCGAGGCGGCGGCCCGCTACTCGTTCCTGCTGGCCATCCCCGCGGTGCTGGCGTCCGGCCTCTTCGAGCTGAAGGACGCGACCGAGGGCGGGCATGTCTCATGGGGACCGACGATCTTCGCCACGCTCATCGCCTTCGGCGTGGGGTACGCGGTCATCGCGTGGTTCATGAAGTTCATCACGACCAAGAGCTTCATGCCGTTCGTGATCTACCGGATCCTGCTCGGCATCGTGCTGTTCGCCCTGGTCGGGCTCGGTGTGCTCAGCCCCCACGCGGGCGAGTCGGCGGGCTGACGACGGATGCCGACGCCGCCCCGGCGGCGCGGCGTCGGCGCGGGCGGGTGCGCCCGGGCATGAGCTGGGGCCGCCGGCAGGGGGGGGGTGACCGGCGGCCCGTTGCCCGGGTCCTCCGGCCCGAACACGCCCCTAGAGCGTCCCGCGCGGGGCGGCCGGGCGCGAGGGTGTGAGGCGCATATATGCGCGCATTCCATTCACACCCCGTGTGAACCGCGCACCCGGTCCGGGCTGCGATCTTGGGTCGGGCGGAGCACCCTGGGGGCATGGCCTGGCAGGCACCCATCGTCGTCCACCGCCCCTCCCCCGGCGGCGGTCGCCGCGTCACCGTGCGCGGACAGATCCTCGGGCTCGCGCACAATGACGGGGACCTGATCGAGTTCCTGCGCCGCGCCGGGCTCGACGACGCCGACATGGTGCTGGACGACCCGCAGCTCGTCGAGTGGCGCGGCGGCCGGGCCCACCAGTGGGAAGCCGCCTGACGCCGGTATGGGCTACACGGCTCTTGGCGTGTCGTCCCGGCTGCCGGAGACTGATCCGATGACGCAGCGCGTGGACCTCGCGACCGTGATGGACCGGCTCGCCATCGACGAACTGATCACCGAGTACGCGGTGGCCGTGGACGACGCGGACTGGACCGCCTACCGCGGGCTTTTCGCTCCCGGCGGCCGTGCCGACTACCGGGCGGCCGGCGGCATCGCCGGCGGCGCGGACGAGGTGGCCGATTGGCTGGCCGAGACGATGCGGCTCTTCCCGGTACGCCAGCACCTCATCGTCAACCGCCGGGTCCACCTGCAGGATCTGGGCGGCTACCCCGGCGACAGCGCCGAGGCGCTCGCCGACTACGTCAACCCGATGCGGCTGGAGCCGGGGGGCCGTCCCGGGGGCGATTTCGTCTCGGGCGGCCGGTACACGTTCGGGCTGGTGCGCACCGACGAAGGGTGGCGGCTGGTCTCCGTCGTCGTCCGGGAGAAGTGGCGGCGCGCCCCGGGCGCACTGTCGCGGGAGTGATCCGCTCCCGCACACTGGAGGCGGACAGCGTTCCGCTTTCGGTTCCGGTCGGGCGAGGAGGCGCGGCATGCGGATTCCGGTCGGCCGGTGGGAGGTGCCGGGGCGTGCGGGGCGGCGGCTGACGGCATCCCGCTGGTGGCGCGGCGGGGCGGCGGTGGCCGCCGGGGCACTCCCGGCGCTCGCCTTCCCGGCCCCCGCCCTGTGGTGGTCGGCATACGTGGCACTGGTGCCGTGGCTGCTGCTGATCCGCACGGCGGCGACGCCGCGCCGCGCCTTCCTCGACGGCTGGCTGGGCGGAACGGGCTTCATGCTGGCCGTGCACCACTGGCTGGTGCCGAATCTGCATGTGTTCATCCTGCTACTGGCGGCGCTGCTGGGGCTGTTGTGGGCGCCGTGGGGACGGCTGGTGCACCTGATGCTGGCCGGGCGTCCTTCGCCGTCGCGAGCCGCCGCCGCGCTGGTGGTGGTTCCCTCGGGATGGCTGATGGTGGAACTGGTCCGGTCCTGGGAGGGGTTGGGCGGGCCGTGGGGCTTGCTGGGCGCCAGTCAGTGGCAGGTCTCCCCCGCGCTGCGGGCCGCGGCGCTGGGCGGCGTCTGGCTGGTGAGCCTGCTGGTGGTGGCCGTCAACACAGGAGTGACCGTTCTGGTGTCGGTGCCCACCGTGCGTACGCCGGCCGTGGCCGGACTCGCGCTGTGCGCCGTCGCCATGGGGTCGGTGTGGTTGTGGGTCGAACCGCCGCCGACGACGGGGCGGGTGCGTGTGGCCGTCGTGCAGCCGGGGGTGGTGAACGGAGTGGGCGGGGTCGAGCAGCGGTTCGCGCGGGGCGAGCGGCTGACCCGCGAACTGGTCGGGCGGGACGTGGACCTGGTGGTGTGGGGCGAGTCCAGCGTGAGCGCGGACCTGGCCCGGCGGCCCGACCTGGCGGACCGGCTCGCCACGCTCGCCCGGCAGGTGGACGCCGAGGTGCTGGTGAACGTGGACGCGCGCCGCTCGGACCGTCCGGGCATCTACAAGAGCAGTGTGCTGGTGGGCCCGGACGGGCCGACCGGAGACCGCTACGACAAGATGCGGCTGGTGCCGTTCGGCGAGTACGTCCCGGCGCGGGCCGTGCTGGGCTGGGTGACGTCGGTGGGCGAGGCGGCCGGCGAGGACCGCAGGCGCGGCACCCGGCCGGTGGTGATGACGGTGGGCGACCGGGGGCTGCGGCTCGGGCCGCTGGTGTGCTTCGAGTCGGCGTTCCCCGACATGAGCCGGCATCTGGCCCGGGAGGGGGCGCAGTTGCTGGTGGCCCAGTCGGCGACGTCGACGTTCCAGCAGAGCTGGGCGCCCGCCCAGCACGCCTCGCTGGCCGCGCTCCGGGCCGCCGAGACGGGCCGCCCGATGGTGCATGCGACGCTCACCGGGGTGAGCGCGGTGTACGGGCCGGACGGGGCGCGGGTCGGTTCCCCGCTCGGTACGGACCGGGTCGCGTCCGAGGTCTTCGACGTCCCGCTGGCGGACGCCGTGACGCCGTACGCCCGGCTCGGCGACTGGCCTGTGTACGGGGCGCTGGGCGTACTGGCCGTGCTGTGCGCCGTCGAGGGCGCACGGGCGTTCAGGAGGCCTGCTCCAGGCACTCCCGTACCACCCGCTCGCACAGCTCATGGGTCGCCAGCGCGTCCCGGGCGTTGAGGAGGGTGCCTGCTTCGACGGCGTCGAGGAAGGTGTGGACGGCCTGTTCGATGCCGCGCTGGCGGGCGACGGGCACCCAGTCGCCGCGCCGCCGCACGGTGGGCTGGCCCTTGTGGTCGATGATCTCGGCGAGATTGACGACCTGGCGCTTGGTGTCCTGGCCGGAGACTTCGAGGATCTCCTCGGTGGAACCGTTCATCCGGTTCATGATGCCGAGGGCGGTGAAACCGTCCCCGGAGAGCTGGAGCACGACGTGGTGCAGCAGTCCGTCACGGACGCGGGCGCGCACGTCGGTGTGGTCGACCTCGCCGGGCAGCAGGAAGCGCAGGGTGTCGACGACGTGGATGAAGTCGTCGAGGACCATGGTGCGCGGGTCCTCGGGGAGACCGACCCGGTTCTTCTGCATGAGGATCAGTTCGCGCGGGTGGTCCAGGCACTGCGCGTAGCCGGGGGCGAAGCGGCGGTTGAAGCCGACGGCGAGACTGGTGCCGCGCCGCTCGGAGAGTTCCACCAGGCGCTGCGACTCCTCCAGTGCGTAGGCGAGGGGCTTGTCCACGTACGTGGCGACGCCCGCCTCCAGCAGGCGCGTGACGATCTCGGCGTGCACGGAGGTGGGGGCGTGGACGAACGCGGCGTCGATGCCCGCGGCGAGCAGCGAGTCGAGATCGGCGTGGCACCGCTCCGGCGGGATGTGGTACGTCCCGGCGGTCCTGGTCAGGGTGGCCGGGGTGCGGGTCTGCAGGTGCAGCTCGGCCCCGGGGCGGGTGGTCAGCACCGGCAGGTAGGCCTTCCGCGCGATGTCGCCGAGGCCGATGCAGCCGATCTTCACGGGGGTCTCCCTATCGCGTTGCCTGACGGTCCTTCCGATCGTATGTCCGGCCGGTGTGCGCCTGCCGCGGCGGGTGCCAGTCCGCGATGCCGTCGAAGGTGCGCAGCGCGAGCCCGGGCCCCGCGAGCCCCGCGAGGGTCATCAGCGTGTCGCGCAGGGCGACGAAGGGTGTGCCGGTGCGGGTCAGGAGGCCGGCGACGCGGGCGGCCTTGGTCACGATGGCGGTGGTGCGCGGCAGCCGATCGGCGGAGTAGGCGGCGAGGGCGGCGCCCTGATCGGCGTCGGCGGCCAGGTGGTGGGCCAGGACGACGCCGTCCTCGATGGCCTGGTTGCCGCCCTGGCCGAGGGTGGGCGCCATGGCGTGCGCGGCGTCCCCGAGGAGAGCGGTGCGGCCACGGTGGAAGGCGGGCAGCGGGCGGGTGAGGTGGCGGATGTCGTGGCGGAGGACGGCGTTCTCGTCCACGGCGGCGAGGATCGCCGGGATGGGGTCGTGCCAGGTGCCGTAGCGGCGCAGCAGTTCGGCCCGCTCCCCGTCGGGCGCTTTGCCACCGGCGGGCGCGACGGCCGCGGCGTAGGCGTAGACGCGGCCGTCCTTGAGGGGCTGGGTGCCCCACAGGGCGCCGCGTCCCCAGGTCTCGTGGGGCTCGAAGGGCCGGTCGGGCGCGGGGACGACCACGCGCCAGCTGGTCAGTCCGGTGTACGCGGGCGCCGGGTGGGCGGGGAAGAGAGCGGTGCGGACCACGGAGTTGATGCCGTCGGCACCGATGACGAGATCGGCCTCGAGGTCACCGCCGGGGCCGGTCACCACGGCCGGACGGCCGCCGGCGGCCCCGGCGTCCGCGAGGGCGGCGGGGCATCCGGTGCGGATGACGCCGTCGGGCAGTCGGGAGGCGAGGGCGTCGACGAGGGTGGCCCGGTGGACCAGGACGAGGGGTTCGCCGAACCGGGCCGCGGCGGACCTGGCGTTCGTCCGGGAGAGCCAGCGGCCGCGCGGAGTGCGCATCCCGCCGTCTCCCTGCCAGGCGGCCAGGGCGCGGATCTCGTCGCGCAGGCCGATGACGCCGAGGGCGCGCAGCGCGTTGGGGGTGATGCCGATGCCGGCGCCCACGGGCTCCAGCGAGGCCGCTCGTTCGAGGACGGTGACCTGCCAGCCGCGCTGGTGCAGGGCGACGGCGGCGGTCAGTCCTCCGATGCCGCTGCCGATGACGACGGCGCGGGGCGTGCGGGCGAGCTGGTCCATGTCTCCTCCGGTAACTACACCTGTAGTGACGACTTCAAGGTACTACAGGTGTAGTCGCGACGGTAGGTTGGCCCCATGAACGCACGCCCCGGCCCCTCCGCACGCCCCGGCTCCTCCGCCGCCTCCTCCGCACGCGCCGGTCTGATCGCCGACGCCGCCCTCGCCCTGCTCGTCGAGCGGGGCATGCGCGGGCTGACCCACCGCGCGGTGGACGAGCGTGCCGGACTGCCCCAGGGATCGACGTCCAACCACGCCCGCACCCGGCAGGCCCTGCTGGAGGCCGCGGTCCGGCGGCTCGCGGAGCGCGAGGCGCAGGTGCTCGACACGGACGGTATGCCGGGGCTGTCCGCCCGCGACGGCGGCCTGGCCGCCCTGCTGGACGCCCTCTCCTTGGCGCTGCACCGGTATCTGACCGAGCATTCCGACCTGCTCGTGGCCCGCTACGAGCTGGGCATGGAGGCCACCCGGCGGCCGGAGCTGCGGACGTTCTACGACAACGCGGGGCTCCGGTTCCGTGAACCGCTGATCGCGATGATGCGGGAGGCCGGATCGAGCGCGCCGGAGCGCCACACCCTGTCGCTGGTGGCCTGGTGCGAGGGGATCATGTACTCCTGCGCGGTGGGCGCCTACCACTCCGCCGTGCCGAGCCGGGAGGAACTGCGCACCGGCTTCGCCGAGTTGCTGCGCGGCATGGTCGGCACCGCGGACGCATAACCGGTGGCGCACGCGGGAGGGGCTGGGCCAGGATCGCGCCATGACGACATCCGGACAGGACCGTACCGCCGACCGGGCCGAACCGCGGGGCGACGCCGGCGAACGCGCGATGCTGGAGGGCTGGCTGGAGTACCACCGCCGGACGCTGGCCCTGAAGTGCGAGGGCCTCGACGACGCACAGCTGCGGCAGGCGTCCGTCCCGCCCTCTTCCCTCTCGCTGCTCGGCCTGGTGCGGCACATGGCGGAGGTCGAGCGCGCCTGGTTCCGCCGGACGCTGGTGAACGAGGACGCGGGACCGCTGTACTTCTCGGACGAGGACCCGGACGGGGACTTCCGCACGAGCGAGAGCGACAGCTGGGACGAGGCGTACGCCACCTGGCAGGCCGAGATCGCGCGCGCCCGCGATCTGGCGGCGCGGCACGACCTCGACGCCCCGGGTACCGGCCGGCGCCGCGACGGGGTGCCCTTCACGCTCCGCTGGATCTACACCCACATGATCGAGGAGTACGCGCGCCACAACGGCCACGCCGATCTGCTGCGGGAACGGATCGACGGCGTCACCGGCGACTGATCCTCTCACTCGTGCGGACCAACAACGGCCCGTAGAACGCCCGAAGAGGCAGTCCAGCCAGCAGAGTTACGGCGTGCAACGAACGAAAGCAGCAGCGAAGGTCCTGGTCGGGATGGCGGCGCTGGCGGCCGCCACCGGCTGCGTGTCGGTGGAGGCGCGTCCCCTCCCCGCACCGGCCGCTCCGGAGGCGACTCCCCCGGCGGCGCAGGACGTCTCACCCCAGATCATCGAGGGCCCCGCGCGGGAGGCGCTGGAGGCCGCCCTGCCCCCGGCCCCGGCCCGCCCGGTACGGACTCCGGCGCCGCCACCGGCCGATCCGCAGCCCCGGGAGGACGCACGCCCCGCCGCCCCACGCGGTGAGCTCCCACCGCGCCCTCCGTCACCGGAGCGGATCGCCAAGGATCTCCCCGGGCTCCCGGCGCCGGCCCGGCCGTCCGTTCCGGGCGCCGCCGTCCCCGACGACGTGTGCGGGCTGGGTGAGCGGTACGGCGGCTGGCGCCCGGACAGCCAGGAGGCACGCATCTGCCGGGACACCTACGGGCATTGAGCGGCCTCGCGCGGCGGGACCGACGGCCGGCGCGCCACCGGCGACCGGCGCGGGCCGAGCCTCGGCGACGGCCGAGATCTCACGGGGGCGCCCCTGCCGGCAGCTGACGGCCGACGCTTCACCGGGGGGCGTGCCGCTCCTGGCCGGGCCGACCCGGGGTCCCGACCGGGCGACCCGTGTTCCCGACGGGGCGACGCGGCGCCACGGATCGGGCGACCCGCGCCGGCCGGGTGGCGTGCCACTCCCGGCCGCGCCACCCGGCCGCCCCTGACCGGGCGACCCGTACTCCTGGCCGGGCCATGTGTGCTACTGGTCGGCACCCAGGCGCCGCTCCAGCCGCTCGATCGCGGCGCGGACCCCGTTGCCGTACCCGTCGTCGTCCAGCGCGCCGGAGGCGGCCCGGGCCCGGTCGAGGTGGATCCGTGCGGCATCGGGCCGCCGCAGCTTCACATAGTCCGCGGCGAGGTTGAGGTGGAGCGAGGGGTACAGGGCGCGCAGGGCCGCGGCGGAGGGATCATGACGGGCGTACCGTCCCTCCGCCGCGGTCAGCGCGCGCAGGTCCCAGGCGAGCTCGTCGTCGGGGTCGTCCTGGGCGTCCGCCATGTAGTGGGCGAGGGTGCAGCGGTGCAGCGGGTCCCCGTCGGTGCCGAGCTGCCCCCACAGCTCACCGAAGCGGTTGCGGGCCTCCTCGCGGTCCCCCCCGTGGAGCAGCATCATGGCCTGCCCGATCCTGGTCATGACGGGGTCGACGGGGTCGACGGGATCGTTCGACGCGTCCCTGTGCTGCTCGTCCACTGCGGCCTCCGCTCGTCGCTGGTGCTCAGACGCTAACGGTGCGGAGGGCCTACACGGCTCAGGCTCGGGGCGAACCCCGAGCCTGTCAGCCGCGTGCACGCGGGCGGATCAGCCGAGGCTGGGGATCCGCCAGTCGATGGGGTCGTGCCCCTGGGCCGCGACCGCCTCGTTGATCTGCGTGAAGGGGCGGGAGCCGAAGAACTTCTTCGCGGAGAGCGGCGAGGGGTGCGCGCCCTTGACCACGACGTGCCGCGTCTCGTCGATCAGCGGCAGCTTCTTCTGCGCGTAATTGCCCCACAGGACGAAGACGGCCGGGTCGGGCCGGGAGGCCACGGCGGTGATCACCGCGTCCGTGAACTTCTCCCAGCCCTTGCCCTTGTGGGAGTTCGCCTCACCGGCCCGGACCGTCAGGACCGCGTTGAGCAGCAGGACGCCCTGCTCGGCCCACGGCATCAGATAGCCGTTGTCCGGGACCGGGTGGCCGAGCTCCTCCTGCATCTCCTTGTAGATGTTCCGCAGGGAGGGCGGGGTCTTCACGCCGGGCCGCACCGAGAAGCACAGCCCGTGCCCCTGCCCCTCCCCGTGGTAGGGGTCCTGGCCCAGGACCAGGACCTTCACCTTGTCGTACGGAGTGGCGTCGAGCGCGGCGAACACCTCGTCGCGCGGGGGGTAGACCGGCCCCTTTGCCCGCTCCTCCTCGACGAACTCGGTGAGCAGCTTGAAGTACGGCTTCTGCAGCTCGTCGCCGAGGACGCCGCGCCAGGACTCGGGCAGCATGTGGGTGTCGGTCACGTCAACAACCTCCGTTGGTGGAACGCTTGTCGATCACAGAACTTACCCGTGACCACTGACAACCGGTCCCGCCGGCGTCGACCACCGCTCCTACCAGCTGGTCTTGCGCTGCAGCTCCCACATCTGCATGACGGTCTGCGGGTCCAGGGCCCGCTCGCCGCCCCCGATGTCCTCGCTCGCCGCGATGTAGAGCTTGCCCTGCCACAGCGGCAGCAGCCGGACGTCGTCCACGAGGATGTCCTGGGCCTTCTCGAAGTGCTTGGAGACGGCCCCGCGGTCGCTCTCCTTGCGGGACATCGGCAGCAGCTGATCGGTGATCTCGGGCCGGACGTACGGCGTGGAGAGGGCGTTCTCCTTGCCCACGAACGGCGCGATGAAGTTGTCCGGGTCCGGGAAGTCGGGGAACCAGCCTCGGCCGAAGACCGGGTACTCGCCCTTCTGGTAGCCCGCCTGGAACTCCTTCCACGGCTTGCTCTTGAGCGTGACCTTGAACAGGCCCGATTCGTCGAGCTGCCGCTTGAGCTCCGCGAACTCCGCCGCGGTGGCGGAACCGTACCGGTCGGTGGTGAACCAGAAGGTCAGGGCCACCGGCTCGTCGATGCCCGCCTCGCGCAGGATGTCCTTGGCCTTGTCCACATCGGGCTCGCCGTACTTGTCGAAGAAGCCGGTGGTGTGGCCTGCGATGCCCTTCGGCACCATCGAGTACAGCGGCTCCGCCGTGCTCTGGTAGACCTTGGAGACCAGCTGGCCACGGTCGACGACCTGGGCGATCGCCCGCCGGACCGCGAGCTTGCTCACGGAGGGGTCCTTGGCGTTGAACACCAGGTAGCGGATGTCCGCGCCGGTCGACTCGACCAGCTGCAGCCCTTCGCCGGCGGCCTCGTTGTCCTGGAGCTCGACGACCTCGGCCGCGGTCAGACCGCGGTAGGTGGCGTCGATCTCCTTCTTCTTCAGCGCCCCGACCATCGCCTCGGACTCGGCGAAGTACCGGATGGTGACGCCGTCGTTCTTGCGGTTGGCGAAGCCCTTGTAGGTCTGGTTCCTGCTGAGCACCGCCTCCTTGCCCTCGACGTACGAGTCGAGCACGTAGGGGCCGGAGCCACTGACCTTGCCGTCCTCGCGCAACGCGTCCGCCGGGTACTTCGCGGGGTCGACGATGGACATGGCCGGGGTGGCGAGGATGAACGGGAACGTCGCGTCCGGCACCTTGAGGCGGAACACGACCGTCTTGGAGCCGCTCGTCTCGACCCGGTCGAGCGAGGTGAGCATCCCGTTGGGGCCACCCTTTGCGTTGATCTTCCGGATGCGGTCGATCGAGTGCTTGACGGCGGCGGCGTCGAGCACGGCTCCGTCGGAGAATTTCAGCCCGTCATGAAGATCGCACTGGTACACCTTGCTCGACGCGTCGGTGAACTTGCACTCGGCGGCGTCGGGCTGAGGAGTCGTGCTCCCGGTGGGGAAGCTCATCAGGGTCTGAAAGACATTTCGGTACAATTCCCATGAATTGTCCCAAGCACCGGCAGGATCGAGCGTGGTGGGAGCACTCGTGGTGCCGACAATGATCTTGTTTTCCCCATCGGCTTGATCGTCGGAAAAAAGACTGCAGCCCGCCAGCAGGGATATGGACGCAAGGGCTGCAGCGGCCTGCAGACTGGTCCGGTTGAACACGTGCACGCTCCTCGTTCAGCCATGGGTCGGCCGACCATACCGCAGTGCCCCGCCAGGTCAATGCGAGGGCCCGGCGGGGCACTTACGGTAATCAGTGTCAATCAGGTGCAATCCGACTCAGCCGACTCCGGCATTGAGGAAAATTCCCCCGTCGACCACGAGGGTCTGGCCGGTGATCCACTCGGACTGGTCGGATGTGAGAAATGCCGCCGCTCCGCCGATGTCGGCGGGCACGCCGAGCCGGCCGAGCGGATATGCGGCAGCGGCCTCCGCCTCCCGGCCCTCGTAGAGGGCCTGGGCGAATTTCGTCTTCACGACCGCCGGGGCGATCGCATTCACCCGGACGCCGGGGGCGAATTCGTGCGCGAGCTGCAGCGTCAGATTGATCATCGCGGCCTTGCTCATGCCGTACGCGCCGATGAACGGCGACGGCGCGAGGCCGGCGACGGACGCGATGTTCACGATCGCGCCGCCGTGGTCCTTCTGCCACGCCTTCCAGGTCTGCTGGGCGAACCCGAGGGCCGAGACCACATTGGTCTCGTAGACCTTGCGCGCCACCCCCAGGTCGAGTTCGGCGAGGGGGCCGAAGACCGGGTTCGTGCCCGCGTTGTTGATCAGGTGGTCGACGCGGCCGAACGCCTCCATGGTGCGCTCCACGGCAAGGGCCTGGTGGGCCTCGTCGTGGGCCTTGCCGGCCACCCCGATCACCCGGTCCGCGCCGAGCCGCTCCACGGCCTCCTTGAGGGCCTCCTCGCCCCGGCCGGTGATGCAGACCCGGTCGCCGCGCGCGACGAGCGCCTCGGCGACGCCGTAGCCGATGCCGCGGCTCGCGCCCGTGACGAGGGCGACCCTGCCGGACAGCTCGGGCAGTTCCGATGCGGTCATGTCCGTCACCTCTCGCTTCAGTTGAGCGGGCCGCCGGCCACGTACATGACCTGGCCCGAGACGAATCCGGCGTCATCGCCCGTGAAGAACGCGATGGCGTTGGCCACGTCCTCGGGACGGCCCACCCGCTGGACCGGGATCTGCGTCGCGGCGGCGGCCTGGAACTCCTCGAAGCCCATGCCCACGCGGGCGGCGGTCTGCGCGGTCATCTCGGTGACGATGAAGCCCGGCGCCACGGCGTTGGCCGTGATGCCGAACTTGCCGAGCTCCTTGGCGAGGGTCTTGGTGAACCCCTGGAGCCCGGCCTTCACCGCGGCGTAGTTCGCCTGGCCGCGGTTGCCCAGCGCCGACGACGAGGAGAGGCTGACGATCCGGCCGAAGCCGGCGTCGACCATGTGCTTCTGGCACGCCTTCGCCATCAGGAACGCGCCCTTGAGGTGCACGTTCACCACGGTGTCCCAGTCGGCCTCGCTCATCTTGAAGAGCAGGTTGTCGCGGAGCACGCCCGCGTTGTTGACGAGGATCGTCGGCGCGCCGAGTTCGGCGGCGACACGCGCGACGGCCGCCTCCACCTGGGCACTGTCGGACACGTCGCAGCCGACGGCGACGGCCTTGCCGCCCGCTGCGGTGATCTTCTCGACGGTGTCCTTGCAGGCCGCCTCGTCGAGGTCGAGTACGGCGACGGCCCGGCCCTCGGCCGCCAGGCGTACGGCGGTGGCGGCGCCAATGCCCCGCGCCGCTCCCGTCACTACGGCGACACGCTGCTCGGTGGTGGACATGCTGTTCTCCTCGCCCTTGGATGCGGCTCATCCGGTACGTCCCCGCGAATGAGCGACCGCTTAGTACCTTCCAGCAGACGTGACGCTAGAAGCCCTGGCACTGCGTGTCAACGGTGCTCCCTCCTTTGTGGCTCGGTTCGCCTCCGGGGCGCCTGTCGCGTGCGTCGACGGTCGATCGTGCTCGCTCCTCGTTCCTCGGAGCCTCCGCGCGTTCTCCCACTCGCCGCCCTCGCGCCCCTTCGGCTCACTCGCCCGGCCTCAGGGGTCCACGAAAAGGGCTCAGCGGACCAGAAGGTCGAGGAGCCGCTCCGCCTCGGCCTCGGGATCGGTGGTCAGGCCGGTGTGGACCGGGCCGGGCTGGACCACCGTGGACCGCGGCGCGATCAGCCAGCGGAAGCGCCGTCCGGCGTCGTCGCGGGCCGCCTGGCCCGCGTGCTCGCCGCCCCGGCAGATCCCCTCGACCGCGTGCAGCGCGGCCCGCACGCCCGTCACGTCGGCGTGCGGGTCCAGCGCCCGCAGTTTGGCCTCGTCCAGATGGGTGCGGGCGCACACGAACGCCTTGGCACGGCAGTAGACCACCACGCCCGCGTTGAAGCACTCGCCGCGCTCCACGCGCGGCACGACGCGCAGCAGCGCGTACTCGAAGACGTCCCGGTCGTTCACTTGGTGCTGTCCTTGGTGGGGTGCGGCCAGGGGGCGAGGTGGTCGGTCAGCCAGCCGGGGGCCTGCGAGGGACGGCTCCCGGTCCGCTCGCCGAGCGTGATCCGCTCGTGGATGGTCCCGGCACGGGAGAGCAGTGTCTCCACATAGGCCCGGCGCAGCGCGTCGGTGGTGGCGAACCCGGGCTCGTCGACGAGCCACTCGTCGGGCACGTCGGCGGCGACCTCGGTCAGCAGGTCCTCGGTGACGAGGGGGGCGAGCTCCGCGGCCGCGGCGGCGACGTCGGGTCCGAAGTTCGCCAGGACGTGGTCGGAGGCGTCGTAGGGCTTCGCGGCGGAGGCCCGCGCGCCCGGCCAGTTGTGGTGCCAGATCATGGTGGCCCCGTGGTCGATCAGCCACGGCTCCCTGTGCCAGACGAGCATGTTGGGGTTGCGCCAGGAGCGGTCGACGTTGTTGATCAGCGCGTCGAACCAGACCACCCGGCCGGCCTCCTCCGGGCCCACCTCGTAGGCGAGCGGATCGAAGCCGATCGAGCCGGGGAGGTAGTCCATGCCGAGATTCAGGCCGCCGCTCGCCTTGAGGAGCTCCTGGACCTCCTGGTCCGGCTCGCCGAGACCGATCACCGGGTCGAGCTGGATGGTGACCAGTTCCGGGACGCGCAGCCCCAGCCTGCGGGCCAGCTGCCCGCAGACGACCTCGGCGACCAGGGTCTTGCGGCCCTGTCCGGCGCCGGTGAATTTCATGACGTACGTACCGAGATCGTCGGCCTCGACGATCCCCGGGAGCGAGCCGCCCTCACGCAACGGCGTGACGTAGCGGGTCGCTGTGACTTCGGAGAGCATCCCCTCAGGTTACGTCCGGGTAGGCGGCGGATCGATCGGGTATTCGCCCGCGGCGGGCCTGTCATGCTCTGCCGCATGAAGATCACGGAGACAGCGTGGACGGAGGACTTCCCCCGCCGATTCGCCCGCACACGCCGCTTCTCGCTCGGCGTCCCCGGCCGGTTCACGGTCTCGCCGGACGGCGAGCGCGTGCTGTTCGTCCGCACCGGATCGGGCACGGACCCGGTCGGCCGGCTCTGGCTCCACGAGAGGGGTTCGGAACGGCTCCTCGCCGGCCCCGGCGAACCGGACGGTGCCGAGGAGGTGCCGGAGGAGGAACGGGTCCGGCGTGAGCGGGCGCGGATCACCACGTCGGGCGTCGTGGGGTACGCCACCGACCGGGACGTCCGGCTCGCGGTGTACACCCTGGGCGGGGCCCTGTGGGCGGTGCGTACGGACGGCGGCGCCCCGTGGCGGATATCCACCACCGGGCCGGCGGTGGACCCTCGCCCCTCGCCGGACGGCTCGCTCGTCGCCTACGTCAGCGGGCGCGGGCTGCGGATCGTCGGCACGGACGGCACCGGCGACCGCCCGCTCGCCGACCCGGAGGACGCCGAGGTGACGTACGGTCTCGTGGACCACGTGTCGGCGGAGTCGATCGGCCGGCAGCGCGGCCATTGGTGGTCCCCCGCCGGCGACGCCCTCCTCGTGGTCCGGGTGGACCACGCGCGCGTGGAGCGGTGGTACCTGGCCGATCCGGCCGACCCCGCGGCGAGGCCCAAGGCGTTCCGCTATCCGGCCGCGGGAACCGCCAACCCGGACGTTTCGCTGAACATCCTGGACCTGGACGGCGGGCGGACCGCCGTCCGGCTGCCCGGGCGTGCCGACGACGCCGCGGGCAGCCACCCGGCCGGGACCTGGACGGACGTCCGCTACGAGTACGTGACCGCCGCCGGCTGGGACGCGCACGGTCCCTTCGTGCAGATCCAGACGCGTGACCAGCGCGCCGTCTCGACCCTGGCCGTCGACGCGGCCACCGGCGCCACCCGGCTCCTGTGCCACGAGACCGACCCTGCCTGGGTGGCGCTCCTGCCGGGCGCTCCGGGCCGCACCGCGGGCGGAGCGGTGTACCGCTCGCGCGTCCAGGCCGGTGACACCAGGGGCCTGCGGATCGGGGACGCCGACACCCCGCCCGGTCTTCAGGTCCACACCGTCCTCGGCACCTCCGGGAGCGGCGAGCGGGCCGGGAGCGGCGAGCGGGTGTTCTTCACCGCGAGCGAGGACCCGGCGGAGACCCACGTCTGGGTGTACGACCCGCGGGACGGCTTCCGCCGGATCAGCGAGGAACCCGGTGTCCACACGGCCGCCGTCGGGGGCGACACGGTGGTCCTGGACAGCAGGACACCCGACGGCCACACCGTGACGGTGCTGCGGGGCGGCGAGCCGGCGGGCACGGTGGCCGTACTGGCCGAGCCGTCGCCGGTGACTCCCCGCCCGGTGCACCTCTCCCTGGGCACCCGCGCCCTGCGCAGCCATCTCCATCTGCCGTCGTGGTTCGAGCCGGGTTCCGGCAGGCTCCCGGTGCTGCTGAGCCCGTACGGGGGCTACGGGCTGCGGCTGGCCGTGCGAGCGCCCGGCTGGTACAGCGCGGTGGCCCAGTGGTTCGCCGAGCAGGGCTTCGCCGTACTGATCACGGACGGGAGGGGTACGCCGGGGCGGGGGCGAGCCTGGGAGACGGCCATCCACGGCGACCGCCTGACGGCACCGCTCCAGGACCAGGTGGACGCACTGGAAGCGGCGGTCGAGAGGTGTCCGGACCTCGATCCGGACCGGGTGGCGATCAGGGGCTGGTCGTACGGCGGCTATCTGGCGATCGGGGCCGTGCTCCACCGTCCGGACGTGTTCCACGCGGCGGTCGCCGGCGCGGCTCCGACCGACCGCCGACTGTACGACACGCACTGGGAGGAACGCTTCCTGGGACATCCCGACGTCCTGCCGGAGAACTACGAGCGCTCCTCCCTCGTCCCCCACGCCCATCTGCTGGCGCGTCCGCTGATGCTGGTGCACGGCCTCGCCGACGACAACGTGGTGGCGGCGCACACCCTGCGGCTGTCGGCCGCGCTGCTGGCGGCGGGCCGGCCCCACTCCGTGCTGCCGCTGCCGGGCGCGACGCACCTGGTCACACGGGAGGAGGTGGCGAGCAACCAGCTTCTGCTGGAGGCCGGGTTCCTGAAAAGGTCCCTCGGCGTCTGAACAACTCGCGCGCCCGGCCCGTACCCCCTCATGACGTGGTGATCAGCCTGGCAACCGTGGAAGGGGAGCCGATATGACCGGATCGCAGGGGAGCGCGAGGGCGGTGGGGCGCCGAACCGTCGTCACGGCGGCGGGCGGCGCGGGACTCGCCGTCGTGCTCACCGCGTGCGGGGGGTCGGACAGCTCGGCCGGGTCCGCCGGCGACAAGCCGGTGGCGGGCGGCGCCACCGGAGGGGGCGGCACGACCGGCGGCAGCGGCGGCGGCACGGGCGGGGGTCAGGTCCTCGCGAAGACGGCCGACATCCCCGAGGGCGGCGGCAAGGTCTTCGGCGAGGTCGTGGTGACGCAGCCGAAGGCGGGCGAGTTCAAGGCCTTCTCCAGCAAGTGCACGCACGCGGGGTGCGCGGTCAAGGACGTCGCGGACGGGGTCATCAACTGCCCCTGCCACGGGAGCAAGTTCGACGCGACGGACGGCAGTGTCAAGGCGGGTCCGGCCACCGCTCCCCTGGCGGCGGCGTCGATCACCGTGGAAGGCGACTCCATCAAGCTCGCGTGACGCGGCGCTGCCGCTTCCAACAGGCCAGCACCTCGTCGGTCGTCGTGACCGTGGCGACCAGGGCGAGCGTGTTGCGGGTCATCGCGGGGGTGTACTCGGGGGGTACCCCCGCGATGGCGTCCGACGGAACCACGGCCGTGTAGCCGAGGTTCACGGCGTCGAAGACGGCATTGGGGATCGCGACATTGGCGGAGACGCCGGTGACGACCAGCGTCCGGCAGCCCAGGTTCCGCAGGAGCGCGTCGACGTCCGTGCCGGCGATCGGCGACAGGCCGTGCAGCCGCCTGACGACGATGTCCTCGCTTGCCACCTCGATCGGCGCGGCGATCCTGACGGCCGTGCTTCCGGTGTGCTGCTGGACCGGCAGCCGTTCGGCGGCGCGGAACAGCCGGGCGTTGCGGTTGGCGCCGCGCCCGTCGGGCCTCCGCTCCGCCACCGCGTGCAGGACCTGCACGCCTGCCTCGTGAGCGGCGAAGACCAGTCGGGCGACCCTGTGCAGCACCCCGGACGACCGGGCCACGGCGGCCAGTTCGGGGAGGGCGCCGTCCGGGCCGACCACCCCCTGCTGACACTCGACGGTGAGCAGCGCGGTGGTGGCGGGGTCGAGCTGCTCCCGGAGCTGTTCGAAGGTCGGCATGGCGCGGGAGGGTAGCCACCATTGCGCCGGGAAGGAAGAGCGGCCATGATTTCTGACAGTCAATCAGAAACCTGCGGTGCGGAGGAGCGTGGCGGGGGATGGCGGTCGCACAGCGCCGGGGTCGGCGGATCATGATGACGCGGGGCGAGGTCGACGCCTATCTGACCGAGCAGCGCACCTGCCGGGTGGCCACTGTCTCGGCCGACGGCCGGCCGCACGTCGGCGCGCTGTGGTTCGCCTGGGACGGGACGTCGCTGTGGTTGTACTCGCTGACCCGCAGCAGGCGCTGGGCGGACCTGCGCCACGATCCCCGGATCGCGGTGGTCGTGGACGACGGGGAGGAGTACGGCGAGCTGCGGGGCGTGGAGCTGTCGGGGGAAGCGGTGTTCGTGGGGGAAGTACCTCGCACGGGCGCGCCCTGTCCGGAGCTGGAGATCCCTGAACGGCTGTTCGCGGGCAAGAACTTCGGGCTGGACGAGATGCCGCACGACGGGCGCCACGCGTGGATCCGGCTGACGCCGGATGCGGTGGTGTCGTGGGATTTCCGCAAGACGCCGGGCGCCTGAGCACCCCGGGCAAGGGCGCGCCGGTCAGCCGTCCGCCCGCCGCCCCACCTCGCGCAGCGCCTCCACGGCGGCCCTGATGGACGGGCGTCGGTCGGCGTCGGAACGCCACACGGCGTAGATGTGCCGGCACACCGGCTGCCGCACGGGGACGAGGGCGACGCCCTCGGGCACGGGCCCGCGGCCCAGCCGGGGCGTGACACAGACGCCGAGCCCGGCCTGGATGAGCGCGAGCTGGGTGTGGTGCTCGCCGGCCAGGTGGGCGATCCGCGGCTCCACGCCCTTGGAGCGGAGCGTGAACATCAGCCAGTCGTGGCAGAACTCCCCTTCCGGCCAGGAGACCCAGTCCTCGTCGGCGAGATCCTCCAGGTCCACCTCGGCGCGCCCCGCGAGCGGATGACCGGCCGGCACGGCGACATCGGCGGTGTCGTCCAGCAGCCGCGCCCGCGCCAGCCCGCCCGGCACCGGCATCCGCTTGTTGTTCCAGTCCAGGACCACGGCGAGATCCATGTCTCCCCGCACGACCTGGCGTATTCCGTGTTCGGGCTCCAGCTCGCTGGTGCGGACGAGCAGGTCGGGGTGGTCCCGGCGCAGCGCGGAGACGGCCGCCGGGAACAGACCGCGCGCTGCCGTGGGGAAGCCCGCCAGCCGCACCTCCCCCACCACCTGTCCGCGCTGGGCCTCGATGTCCGCCTGGGCCAGCTCGACCTGGGAGAGGATCCGCGCCGCGTGGTCGGCGAGCAGCTGCCCGGCGTCGGTGAGCCGCACTCCCCGGCCGTTCTTCGCGACGAGCTGCTGACCCACCTCGCGCTCCAGCTTGGCGAGCTGCTGAGAGACCGCCGAGGTGGTCACGTGCAGCCCGTCGGCCGCCCCGCTCACCGAGCCGTGGCGGGCGAGTGCGTCCAGGGTGCGCAGGCGCTCCAGGTTCAACATGTAAGCGATACTAAGTGATCAGTAGGAGAAAATCTCGCTTGTCCTACGAAGTCCTGGGCGCCAAGGTGGTCGCCATGAGCACAGCGACCCCGTCCCGGGCATCCTCGGCCGCATCGTCCTCCCCCCTCGCACTCCGCGGCGCCGTCGACTGGCGCATCCGCTTCGCCGTGCTCTCGCTCGTGTGGGGGTTCAGCTTCCTGCTCATCAAGGTGGGGACCCAGGCGTACGCGCCCTTTCAAGTCACCTTCGGAAGGTTGCTGTTCGGCACGGCCGTCCTTGCCGTCGCGATCGGGGTGAAGCGCGACCGGCTCCCGCGCGGGGCCCGCACCTGGGGCCATCTGACGGTGGCCGCGTTCCTCCTCAACGCCGTGCCGTTCTCCCTGTTCGCGTACGCGGAGCTGACGATTCCGTCGACACTGGCGGGCATCTGCAACGCCACCTCGCCCCTGTGGGGCATGGCCCTGTCGCTCGTCGCCCTGTCGGAGGACCGGCCCACGCGCCGGCGGGTGGCCGGGCTGGGCATCGGCTTCCTCGGCGTCCTGACCGTGCTGGGCGCCTGGCAGGGCTTCTCCGGACTGGACTTCACGGGTACGGCCATGGCACTGCTCGCCTCGCTCAGCTACCCCGTCGGCTGGATCTACGTCCGCCGCACCCTGGCGGGGCGCGGCGAGTCCCACCTGTCCCTGACCGGTGCGCAGCTCTTCCTGGCGACGCTCCAGCTGGCCGTGGTCACTCCGCTGTTCACCTCGTGGCCGGCATCGTTTCCCGTCGTCCCGCTGCTGGCGGTGGTCGCGCTCGGAGCCCTGGGGACGGGGTTCGCGCTGCTGATCCAGTACGGACTGGTCGCCGAGGTCGGCCCGACGACCGGCCAGATGGTCACCTACTTCATCCCGGTCGTCGCGACAGCCGCGGGTGTGACGCTCCTGGACGAGCGGCTGACCTGGAACACGCCGGTCGGCGCGCTGATCGTGCTGGCCGGAGCCGCCCTCACCCAGAGCCCCGGGGGCAGGGCCCGGCGGCGCGGGGCAGCCCCGGGCGGCGGGGGCGCGCCGGCTTCGGCGGCGGACGGCGGAGAACCCGGCCGCGGGACGAGGGAAGGCCGGCCATGGGCGCCGGAGCCCCGGCCCGCGGAGCGGGAGCCCGAAGCGGGGAAGCCCGAGCCGGGGGAGCTCGAGCCGGGGAGCAGGAGCGTCGGCGGAGAGAGCCGGAGCCTCAGCCGTAGCTGAGCGGCCGCACCGGGCCGACCGCCGCCGCCACCGCGTCGGCGAGCGGCCCGATGTCCGCGAGTGTCAGACCGGAGACGGTGAGCCGCATGCCGGGCCCGGTCGCCATCCGGAACCTGGCACCCGGCGCGACCGCCCAGCCCGCGTGCAGCAGCCGGGCCACCGCACCGGTCTCGTCGGCCACGGGCACCCACACGTTCATGCCGCTGCGGCCTCGGGCCTCCACGCCCCGCTCCCGCAACGCGCTCACCAGGGCGTCACGCCGCTCCCCGTACGCCGCCGCGACGGCCCGGCTGTCGACGGCGCCGGTCTCCCACAGGTGGGCGACGGTGCGCTGCAGCAGCCGGCTGACCCAGCCGGGGCCGAGCCGCTGGCGCCCCAGCACCCGGTCGACGGTCACCGGGTCGCCGGTGAACGCGGCGACCCGCAGGTCCGGCCCGTACGCCTTGGCGACCGAACGGACCACGGCCCACTGGTCGGTGACCCCGGCCAGGGAGTGCAGCGGCTGGTCGACGATGGCGTGCCCGTGGTCGTCCTCGATCAGCAGGACATCCGGCCGGCGGGCCAGCACGCGCCGCAGTTCGGCGGCCCGCGCCGCGCTCACCGCGGCGCCCGTCGGGTTCTGGGCCCGGCTGGTGACGATCACGGCCCGGACGCCGGCGTCCAGCGCGCGTGCGACCGCGTCGGGCAGCGGACCCTCGTCGTCGAGCGGGACGGGCACGGGTGCGAGCCCCAGCGCCGGCACCAGGTCGAGCAGGCCGCCCCAGCCGGGGTCCTCGACGGCGACCGCGTCCCCCGGCCGCAGGCGTACGGCCAGGATCCGCTCGATGGCGTCCAGCGCGCCCGAGGTGACGGCGAGCGGCCCGTCCGGCACGCCGTCGGCGGTGAACGCGGCGCGCGCGAGTCGGGCGAAGTCCTCGTCCAGCGGCGACTGCCCGTACAGCCCCGGGTGTGCGGTGTTGTGGCGCGACGCGGCCTGGACGGCCTCCTCCAGGCTCGGCAGCAGCGCCGGGTCGGGATTGCCGCTGCCGATCTCGCGGACACCTTCGGGAGCGTCGATCCGGATCATTCCGCGCGCGGTGGTCACCGGGCGGGGCCGCACCCGACTGCCCCTGCGACCGGCCGTCTCGATCACTCCGCGCTCGCGCAGGGTGCGATAGGCGGCCGCGACGGTATTGGGGTTGACCCCGAGTTCGGCCGCCAACTCCCGCATGGGAGGCAGCACCTGACCGGGCTGCAGCGCCCCCGTACCCACACCCTGCTCCACGCTCGCGGCGATCTCCGATGCGCGGCGCCCCACAATCCGATACTCTCCTAGCACAAACCAGATTTTGCACTAGTGCAATGGAGAACGCAAATGCCGGAAGCCGTCGAGACCGCCGCCGAGCCGGATTACGAGCCGACCGACCGCACCGTGCCGACCCGCGCCCGGCACCGCGCCTCCTACGACCGCGCGCTGGTGCACTCGATACTCGACGAGGCGTACGTGTGCCATCTGGGCTTCGTCCGGGACGGCGCCCCGGTCGTGCTGCCGACGCTGTACGGGCGGGTCGGCGACCGTCTGTACGTGCACGGCTCCACCGGCTCGCGCCCGCTGCGGACGGCGGGCGAGGCCGGCCCCGGCCTGGCGGTCTGCCTCACGGTCACCCATGTCGACGGCCTGGTACTGGCCCGGTCGGCCTTCCACCACTCCGTCAACTACCGCTCCGTGGTGGTCCACGGGACCGCGCACCAGGTCACCGACCCCGAGGAGAAGCGCACGGCGCTGGACGCTCTGGTCGACCACGTCGTCCCGGGCCGCTCCTACGACTCCCGCCCGGCCAACGCCAAGGAGTTCGCCGCGACGGCGGTACTGCGCCTCGACCTCGACGAGGTGTCCGCCAAGGTCCGCACCGGCGGACCCAACGACGAGCCCGAGGACCTCGCGCTCCCCCACTGGACCGGCGTCGTCCCCGTCACCACCTCCCACGGCACGCCCGTCCCGGCGGACGACCTCGACCCTGCGGTCGCCCTGCCCGACTACCTCTCCGTGCTCTGAGGGCCGCGCCATGCTCATCCACCCCTGGGACGCCCCGCACGACGACTCCGAGTGGCGGGACTGGCTCGCCCGCCACGACTTCGGCCAGCTCGCCGTGAACGGTCTGCCCGGCGAGCCGCCCTGGGTGCAGCCGCTGCACTTCCGCTACGACTCCGGGACCGGCGCCCACGGGCAGGTGATCACCCACCTCGCCCGGCCCAACCCGTTGTGGCAGGCGCTCGAAGCCGATCCGCACGTCCTGCTCAGCGTCGTGGACGACTACGCGTTCGTCCCCGGGCCGTGGGCGGCGCCCGTCGACGGGCCGCCCGAGCACGGCACCCCGACGTCCTTCTACGCCGCGGTCCAACTGCGCTGCACCGCCCGGGTGGTCGACGACCCGGCGGAGAAGGCGGACTTGCTCAACCGGCAGGTGGCCCACTTCCAGCCCGGGGGCGGTTCCGCCCCGGCCGCCGTGGGCCAGGTGCCCTTCGGCAGGCTGCTGTCCGGGCTGCGCGGCCTCCGGCTGGAAGTGACCGAGGTGCGCGCGAAGTTCAAGTACGCCAACCACAAGCCGGCGGCGGTCCAGGAACGGATCGCCGCGGGCCTGGCCACCCGCGGCGCACCGCACGACCGGGCGGCGCGCGAACACCAGGTGCGGCGCCGTTCGAAGACCTGATGCCCCCACTTGCCCGCCCCGGCCCGGGGCCGGGGCGGGCCCGTGGGTGGCTCAGGCGGGCGCTTCGGTCCGGCGCCCTACCGTCGCGATCCTGGTCTCCGCGAGGGCGAGGCCGGCCACCGCCACGAGCAGCAGCAGCGTCCCGGCCACCGTGGCCGCGGTCAGCCTCTCCCCGAGCAGCGTGACCGCGATGACGGCCGCGCTGACCGGCTCGAGCAGCATGATCACGGACACGGTGGCGGCCCGGACCACAGCGGCACCCGCGAAGTACAGGACGTAGGCCAGCGCGGTGGGCACGGCCGCGACGTACACCAGCAGAGCCAGCATCCCGGCCGGTTCCGCGGTGTGCGGCAGGAGCCCCTCGGCGGCCGCCATCGGCAGCAGCCCGGCCGCGCCGATCGCGAAGGTCCAGGCGGTCGTGACGAGCGAGTCACCGCCGCCGACCCGCCCCAGCCGGCGGGTGACCAGAGTGATCGCCGCGTACCCGGCCGCGGACAGCACCGCGAGGGCGACACCGGCCGGCCGCACCGTCGCGGTGTCGCCGCCCGCCATCAGTACGCACAGTCCGGCGAGCGCGCCCGTGACCGCGGCGATCCCGCCGCGCCCCAGCCGTTCGCCCAGGGTCAGACGGGCGCCGAGCGCGATGAGGACGGGCCCCGCGCCGAGCGTGATGATCGTACCGACGGCGAGACCGGTGGCCTCGACGGCGGCGAAGTAGGCGCTCTGGAAGACGCTGAGCCCGATGCCCGTGACGAGGATGCGCAGCACCCTGCGCCGGCGCGGTTCCACGGGAGCGGGCGCCGCTGTCCGGCGGCGCAGACCCACCACGACGAGCAGCAGCACCAGGCCGCCGAGGCAGCGCCAGAACGACAGGGCGAGGGGCCCGAGATCGCTGATCCGGAACACCAGCGAGGCGGCGGCACCCGCGGTGCCCCAGGCGGCCCCGGCGACGGCGAGGCAGAGGAGACTGCGCCCGACGGACGGGCCCCCGGGCATGCCGACGGGCGCGCAGAAGGAATTCGACACGTGACTTCTCCGTGTGAGGACGGGAATGGCTTGGTCGCTCGGCTCCGCACGCGGGCAGCGACGAGCCGCTCGGGGACTGCCCGAGCCCGGTCTTCGTCAGGAGGAGTGCCGCCCGCGTTAAGCGGCGGGCGGCGGAAGTACGGTCGAATGCATGATCGCCACCCTACGTGGCGGCCCGGTCGGCGCACACCTCGGCGCGGCTCGCGTCCGAGCCGGCCACCGGAGCGGCGGGCGCCGCCCTGGGCGTGGACGACTGAGCGATGAAGGCGCCGGCGAGCACGACCGCACCGCCGAGGATCTGCGGTGGCGACAGGTGCTCCTGGAGCAGCACCCATGCCAGTACGGTCGCGATGACCGCCTCCAGACAGGCCACCACTCCGGCCACCTGCGGGGAGAGCCTGCGCACCGAGATGACGCCCGTGACGTACGCGAGGACGGTGGCGATCAGCACGATCCAGCCGAGCAGCAGCCATGCCGGCACGCCGGTGCCGCCCATGTCGGCGGCGCCGGCGAGGACGGACCACTCCATGCCCCAGGGGCGTGCGACGGCGGTGAGCACGACGGATCCGACGAGCAGGCCGTACGCGATGACGCCGAGCGGGTCGGCGGGCTCGGCCTCGTCGCTGCCCTGGTCGGACAGGACGAAGTAGCCGACCTGACAGCAGGCGGCGGCCAGGGCGAGGAGCAGTCCGAGCGCGTCGAAGCTCAGACCGGACCACACCTCGACGACACAGGCGAGACCGCCGACGGCGAGGACCACACCGAGCGCGGCGGCGCGGGTCACCGGGCGGCGCTGGACGAAGCGCACCCAGCCGAGGACGAGGGCGGGCGCGAGGTATTCGATGAGCAGCGCGACGCCGACGGGGATGCGGGAGATCGAGGCGAAGTAGCAGGCCTGGACACCCGCGACGGCGAGCAGGCCGAATCCGGCCAGCAGGGCGGGCTTGCGGCGCAGTAGATCGCGGTGACGCCAGGCCACGGGCAGCATGACGAGCGCGGCGCCGGTCACCCGTAGCCACACCACGTGCAGCGGGTCGAGCCCCGCTTCGATCAGCGGCTTGGCCGCGACGCCTGATCCACCGAATGCGAAGGCCGAGGCCAGGGCGAGTCCCAGGCCGGCGCTTCTCCCCTGAGACGCGTGCATCGGCACATCATGGCAGGAGAGCGTCAGCACTGTAAGAGCTGTTACACCTGTTGAGACAGCTCACCGATGCGACCGGTCAGCAGGCCGGTGTCGACACCAGCGGCGGTGAGGACGTCGACGGCCCGGCAGCCGGGGTCGCCGGCGAGTCCGGCGAGGAGGTCGAGACCGCCGGCGTGGGGGGCGCCGCGCAGGCGGGCCCGAGCGCGAGCGGCCTCCATGGCGGTCTCCGCTGCGGGCGACCAGCCGGGAGCGTCCGCTCCGGACGCGGCGGGCGACCAGCCGGGGTCCGGTCCGGGCACGGTGGCCGGGGCGGGTGAGGCGTCACGGGACGGCGGGGGCAGCGCGCCGGAGTCCTCCACGGAGCCCTGCCAGCGCAGCCCGTATCCGATGCTGCGCTGGACGAGGTAGCCGAGGACGCGGGCGAGCTGCTCACCGCCCGCGAACGCGGCCCGCACCTCGGGGTCGGTCTCCATCAGGGAGTGCAGGAGATGGGCGGTGTCGATGTGCCGGTCGCCGTCCCGCAGCGCCCTGCGCCGGGCACCGGCGACGACGGAGGCCAGCTGCGTGGTGAACCCGGCCTCGGTCGGCTCTCGGTTCTCGGCGATCCGGCGCGGCATCCGGTGGGCATGACTTGACACCGTTCCACCCCATCAGACCCCCGTGGCCGGAACATCCCCATCGGGAAGCATGTGTGTGTCCCACGGAAGATGGGCTTCCGAGTGAGTCGCCTCCTCCTCAGGGAGGAGAGACCGGAGCCCTGACAGGTCGTCAGTATTGAATGTTCGTGGCCGCGCGGCTACGTTCCGCGCCACGAATCCCGACGAGCAAGGGGTGGTCGCATGGCCGAAGTCAGTGCCGAGGCGCGCATCGAGGCACCGGCCGGGGAGGTCTGGGCCCGGCTTACGGACTTCGACTCGTACGGCCAGTGGAACGCCACCCACACCGGATTCCCCCAGGGCGGCCCGGAGACCCTCGCGGTCGGCGCCGCCTACCAGGAGAACATGAAGCTGATGGGCTTCCCCGCGGAGGTCACCTGGACCGTCGCGGAGCTGGAACCGGAACGGCTGCTGACCACCAGGGGCAAGGGGCCCATGGGGGTCGCCCTGGGGATGCGCTACGCGCTCACACCGGAGGGCGGGGCCACGAGGGTCCGCGTCGACGGGGAGTTCACGGGCGCCGCCGTCTCCCTGATGGCGAACAAGCTGAAGGACTCGGCCACGGCGGCGCTGGACGAGTCCCTGCGCAAGCTGGCCGGGCTCGTGGCCTGACCCCGAAAGCCCGCCGCCGCGGCGCGGACACGCGCGGGGCCCGCACGCCACGGCGTGCGGGCCCCGGTGACCGGTGGCCTGTCGCCGGTCACCGGTCGGCGCCTTCGGCCGTCAGTGCTCGTCGGCGAGAATCAGGTAGAGCTTCTTCCGGGCGTCATTGATCACGGCCAGGGCCTTCTGCCGCTGGTCGGCGCTGCCGGTCTTCCAGACCTGGCCGAACGCCTCGAACAGACCGAAACCGGCCTGCCGGATCTCGTTCATGGCCTCCCAGTCGACCCCGCGTCCGGCCTCTTCCCAGGGGGCCTCCGGCCCGGACTCGGCCTCGGCGCGCCCCGCGTCGGTGAGCGTGAACAGCTTCTTGCCGCCCTCGCTCGCGCTGGCGATCAGCCCCTCGTCCTCCAGCAGCTGGAGGGTGGGGTAGACCGACCCCGGGCTCGGCCGCCAGGCTCCGCCACTGCGCTCGCCGATCTCCTGGATCATCTCGTAGCCGTGCATCGGACGGTCTTTCAGCAACGCCAGGATCGAGGCGCGCACATCACCGCGCCGCGCCCTTCCCCGACCGCCTCCGCGACCGCGCCCGCCACCCCCGAAGGGTCCCCCGCCGAACGGTCCGCCACCGAAGCCCGGCCCGAACGGGCCGAAAGCGGCGCGTCGCCCCTCGTACTCCCCCCGGTTCTCACCCGGACCGCGATGGCCTGGTCCGCAGTGCCCATGTCCATGCCGGTGGTCGTGTCCATGTGAACGCATCGCCTTACGCTCCTTCCATCGTTGATCTGTCGCGATACTCCAACGATATATCGGAACAGCTCGTTCGGCAATCGTCTCCGGTCCAGGAACCACGAATTGGCCTTGGCCTGCGGCTTCACCGCGGCTCTACCGTCTGAGCCATGCGCATTCGAATCGTCGACGCCTTCACCGACCGCCCCTTCTCCGGCAACCCGGCCGGGGTCCTGCTCCTCGACGCCTTCCCGGACGACGACTGGCTCCAGAAGGTGGCCGCCGAGGTCAACCTCTCGGAGACGGCCTTCGCGCACCCCCTCCCCGCCGGCGGCGAGGCCGACTGGGCACTGCGCTGGTTCACACCCGTCGCCGAGGTCGACATGTGCGGACACGCCACCCTGGCCACCGCGCACGTCCTGCACACCACCGGCCGGGCCACCGGGACGGTGCGCTTCTCCGCACGCTGCGGCATCCTGTCGGCGACGGCCGCCGATGACGGCACGATCACGCTGGACTTCCCCACCTCCTCACTCACGCCCGTCCCCGGGCCCGAAGGGCTGGCGAAGGCACTCGGCACGGACGTCGTCTCGGTGCACGACACCGCGTCCCACATCGGTGACCTGCTCGTCGAGCTGACCGGGGAACAGGCCGTACGCTCCCTCGCCCCGGACCTGGCCCGGCTCGCCACCATGTCGGACCGGGGCATCATCACCACGGCCGCCGCCGAGGACCCCGGCCGCGGTTACGACTTCGTCTCGCGCTGCTTCTTCCCCGCCCTCGGCATCGACGAGGACCCGGTCACGGGCAGCGCGCACACCGCGCTGGCCCCTTTCTGGTCGGCACGCCTCGGCCGCAACGAGCTGACCGGGCTGCAGGGCGGCGCCCGCACAGGCGTCGTCCGCACCACCCTGCGGGGTGAGCGCACCCTGCTGACCGGCCACGCCGTGACCGTCATCGAGGGCGAGCTGCTGAACTGACCGGCAGCACGACGAAGGGGGCGTACAGCAATCGCCGTACGCCCCCCTCTTTCGGCAGCGCCTCACACTCGGACGGTCACTGGGGCAGCCCCAGCCAGCCCACATGGTCCTTCAGCAGCGCGTAGCCCACGAACGCCACGATGTCGAGCAGCGCGTGCGCCGCCACCAGCGGCCCCACCCGCCCCCACCGCCGGTACAGCAGCACGAAGACCGCGCCCATCACCATGTTGCCGATGAACCCGCCGACCCCCTGATACAGGTGGTACGAGCCGCGCAGCACTGAACTCGCGACGAGCGCGGCCATCGGTGTCCAGCCCAGCTGGCCGAGTCTGCGGAGCAGATAACCGACGACGATGACCTCCTCCAGTACGGAGTTCTGCAGCGCCGACAGGACCAGCACCGGGTACTTCCACCAGACGCCCGGCAGGGACTCGGGCACCACCGTCAGGTTGAACCCGGCTTCCCGCGCCACGAAGTAGAACGCGAGCCCGGCACTGCCGATGCCCGCCGCGACCAGCACTCCGCGCCCCAGGTCCGACCAGGGCCGGCTCCGGTCGAAACCGATCGCCCGGAGCCCGGCCCCCTCTCTCATCAGCAGGTGCGCCACCAGGGCGACCGGTACCAGTGCCGTGGCGATACCGAACAACTGCCACGCCAGGTCGAGCCACGGCCGGTCGGGGACGATCGAGGTGTTGAGCCGCGCCGCCTGCTCCTTCAGACCCCCCGGCCGTGTCAGGGCCCCGATGAACCGGATCAGTGAGGCGACCGCGCTCGCCCCCAGCGACAACGCCAGGACGAGCAGCAGCTCGGACCGCAAGGTCCGACGCCAACTGCCGTCCGGGGGAAGGGAATCGGCCACTCGTCCCGCCTCTGCCTGCACACCTGCCTCCAGTTCAGCAATCCCGTCCCATCCCGGCCCCGACGCCGCTAGGGTCTCGAATGCGAGTACGAGAATCGTGCGCGACAGACCGGGGGACGAGGTGGGACGTCACAGCTTGCCCGAAGACCGCGGGTCGGAGGGAGGCGGGGCGGCCGTCCCGCGCTCGCACCGGCGCACCATCGCCGTCGCGACCCTGGTCGTGCTGGGCGTGGCGGCGGGTACCGGACTCGCGGCGCGCAGCGGACTGCTCACCTCCGCCGCCTCCTGCGAGAACGCCGCGGTACGTCTCGGGGTGGTCGCCTCCCCCGACATCGCCCCGGCCGTGCGCGAGATCGCCGAGCGGGCCCGCTCCGCCCACGTCACCTCCGACGGGAACTGTCTCGACGTACGGGTCGAGGCCCGGGAGAACCACACGGTCGCGGGCACGCTGTCCAAGGGCTCGATGAAACCGGACTACGACGTCTGGATCCCCGACTCGGCGATCTGGACCGAGCGCGCGGAGGGCACGGGGAACGGGACCCCGCTCACCTCGGCGGGCAGCGTCGCGGCGAGCCCGGTGGTCCTGGCCACGGGGCCCGGCTCGGCCAAAGGGCTGGGCTGGCCCCGTACGAGGTACTCGTGGGACCGGATCGCGGCGGAGGCGACGGGGGAAAGACGGCTGCGTCTGGGCGCGGCCGACCCGGCCCGCAGCGCCACCGCCCTGCTCGCCCTGGGCCAGATCACCGACTCCGCGCGCAAGGACGGCGCGGCGGGCGAGGCGCGGATCGCCGCGACCGCGAAGCTGCTCTCACAGCGCACCTCCGACGGCGACACCACGGTCGTCGGCACCCTCGCGGACCACAACGAAGCGGTGTTCCTCTCCGAGCAGGCCGCCTTCACCCACAACTCCGCCCCCAGAGGCGGCCGGGACCTGCGTCTCCTGTATCCGGTGGACGGCGCCCCACTGCTCGACTACCCGTACCACCTCGTCGACGACGACGCGTTGTCGGTCGACGTGAGCCGTGCGGCCATGCGGTTCATGACGCTGATGAGCGAGCCGGACGCGCTGCGCACGCTGACGAAGCACGGCTTCCGGACACCGGACTCCCCCGTGCCGGGCGACCTGGTGAGGACGGCCGGCGGGATGGCGCCGCAGCCGTACGCCTCGCCGGACCGCACGCCCGTCCCCGCCGAGCTGCTCCAGGAGACGCTCGGCATGTGGACCATCACCGTGCAAAGGGCCCGGCTCACGACCGTCGTGGACGCCTCCGGCTCCATGGCGACGCCGGTGCCCGGCCGGGACCGGTCCCGCATGGACGTCACCAAGGCGTCCTTGGTGGAGGCCCTCGGGCAGTTCACGGCCGAGGACGAGATCGGGCTGTGGGACTTCGCGACCGGGCTCGACGGCCCCCGCGACTACCGCCAACTGGTGCCGACGGCGCGGCTGGGCGCCACGGTGGAGGGCGGACCCACCCAGCGGGCCCGGCTGACGAAGGCGTTCGAGGACCTCGAACCGGTGCCGGAGGGCGCCACCGGGCTGTACGACACGGTGCTGGCCGCCTGCCGGGCCGGGGTCGCGGGCTACGCGCAGGGCAAGTTCAACGCGGTCGTCGTCCTCACCGACGGCTCGAACCAGGACCGGTTCAGCATCTCGCGCGACGCGCTGGTCGAGGAGCTGAGGAAACGCACCGACCCGGAACGTCCCGTGCCGCTGATCGCCATCGCCATCGGTCCGGACACCGACCGTGAGGAGCTCGACCGGATCGCCCGGACCACGGGCGGGGCCGCCTACCGGGTGAGCGACCCCGCCGAGATCCAGGCCGTGATCCTCAGAGCGATCATGGCGGTCGGCCAGACGTCCCCTCCGACCACACCCGGCGAGAGCTGAGCGGCCGCGCGGCCCGCCGTGGGCGCCCCTCACCCGGTCCGCGCCGGGAACCCCACCGGCCAGGTGTGCACCGGCTCGCCCTGGTGCATCAGCTCGGTGTAGCGGCGGGTGGTGGCCGCCAGGGCTGCCTCACGCTCCAGCCCGGCCTCCCGCGCCCGGTGGTAGGTGTCGACCTGCCAGGACGCGCCGTTCATCCGCCGCCTGCAGCGGGCCTCGATGATGCCGAGATAGCGGTCGCGGTCGGCCCGCTCGATGCCCCACGCGTCGAGGCCCGCGGCGGCGAGCGGCAGCAGTTCGTCCCGTACCAGCTTCACCGCCGGCACCAGGGTGATCCCGCCGCGGCCGGGCCGGGGCCAGCGCAGTTCGGCGTCGATCCCGTGGCGGCAGGCCGTGTCGAAGTTGCCGGCGGCCTCGGCGAACGACAGCCGCTTCCACACCGGCCTGGCGTCCTCGGCGAGCGCCCGGACCAGACCGTAGTAGAAGGCGGCGTTGGCCAGCACGTCCTCCACGGTGGGGCCGGCGGGCAGCACCCGGTTCTCCACCCGCAGATGCGGCACGCCGTCCACCAGTCCGTACACCGGACGGTTCCAGCGGTAGACCGTGCCGTTGTGCAGGACCAGTTCCTGCAGGGTCGGTACGCCTCCCTCGTCGAGGACCCGCAGCGGCTCCTCCTCGTCGCAGATGGGCAGCAGGGCGGGGAAGAACCTGACGTTCTCCTCGAAGAGCTCATAGGCGGAGTCGACCCACCGCTCGCCGAACCAGGTGCGCGGCCGTACGCCCTGGGCGGTGAGCTCGGGCGGCCGGGTGTCCGTGGCCTGCTGGAACAGCGGAGGCCGCGACTCGCGCCACAGCTCCCTGCCGAACAGGAACGGCGCGTTGGCGCCGACGGCGATCTGCACCGCGGCGACGGCCTGCGCGGCGTTCCACACATCGGGGAAGCGGGCCGGCGTGACCTGGAGGTGCAGTTGCAGTGAGGTGCAGGCCGATTCGGGCGCTATCGAGTCGGCCGTGCACAGCAGGTGCTCGGGTCCCTCGATGTCGAGGGTGAAGTTCTCGCCGCGGGCGGCGACCACCTGATCGTTGAGCAGCGCGTACCGATCGACGTCGGAGAGGACGCCGGGCACCAGGTCCTGCTGGGTGAGTGTCGGAAGAATTCCGATCATCACAATCCCGGCATCCACTTCCCTGGCTTTGCGGTGGGCATATCCCAGGGAGGTGCGCAGCTCCTCGGCGAGCCGGGCGAAGACATGCCCACCGAGCCGGTGCGGATCAATATTGACTTCGAGGTTGAACATTCCCAGTTCGGTCTGGAAATCCGGACTGGCGATGCGCCTCAGTACCTCGTCATTCAGCATCCTGGGCATGCCGTCGGCCCCGGCAAGATTCAGTTCGATCTCCAGCCCCATGAGATTCCTGGGGCGATCGAACCGCTTCTCCGCAAGCAGCCTCCCCAGCGCCGCGAGGCACTCGTGGAGCTTCCTGCGGTACTTCTGCCGATCGGACAGGTCGGACCCGCCTGCCACGACCTTCTCCCCCATCGAAGGGTCCCTCCTCCAGTGGGCAGCACGCGGCATCGGCGCTCGCGTCACGGTCGATAATGCCCAGTCGAACTGATCTGTAACGCCCCCACGAAGACCGTGTGACGGGTAGGCTTGGTAGGTCGGCCGTCGGCACATTCCGGCGGCATGAGGCAGCGCGCAGTTACCAGCGGCCGGATCGGGCGTAAACGCCGACGGGATTCAGCCGACCGCGCCCTGGACGACGTCCGAGGCCACCGCCTCGTGTTCCCGGGAAATCCGCAGATACGCCGCATAACAAGGACCTGATACCGCCTTGCCGGCAATGCCGGCGACGGCTAGTGGAAACATCGCGTGAACACGCGAGGTATAAACTCCGCGAACGAGGCAGAGAGTCGGCGCCCGGCCAATGGCCCTCGACCCCCCTCTGGCCCCGCCGCTGACAGTGCCGTCCGCACCTTCCCTCGCATCACCCTGTCTCTTGAGTGAGAGGCGACCCACCATGCCGCTCCATGTCTCCCAGGCCCCCGCGCCCGCCCTGCGCAGCGTGCTCGTCGCACTCGGCTCCGCCGCCGTCCGCGAGGCCCATACCCCCGCACTGCGGTCCGTCCAGGGACCGCTCAGCCCTGAACTGCCCCTGCCCGTTCACGTCCTCGACATGCGCGACCCGATCGTCCCGTCCGACGGCACACCCCGTACCCGGCTCGCCGGCTGGCGGTTCCTGATCCGGGCCGGCGACCGCTCCGTCGCCGCCGCGGACACCAGGCTCACCGCGGACGGCTGGTCCTTCTCACACTTCTTCGAAGGCCCCTACATCGCCTCCACGGAACGCGCCCTGCGGCAGGCCGAGGCGCTCCAGTCGCGCTACCAGGCCCGTCTGCTGTCCGTGCCCGACCTGTACATGCTGACGCTGTGGCTGCACGGTGACATCGAGGCGGATCCGGCCACCGGCACGCCGGACCCGGCCGACCTGCTGGTGCCCCTCGCGCCGGCGCCGCCCGGGATCGCGTCCCACCGGCCGCACCGGGTCGCCGAGCTGCTTCCCGTCATGACCCTGCGGCTCACACCGGCGCCGCTGCTCGAGTCAACGGCCTGACCCGGCCCCGCCCGTTCGGACTAGCCCACTGGGGCCACTCCGAACCACCCGAAGGGACAGTGCGGTTGAGCTGAACCATCCTCGCGAGTGATACGTCATTAAGCAGTAGGAACCGCTGCAGCGAAATCCCTGCGGATTCACTCCCGTAGGGCAACACTTGGAACGGACCACCGACTCAAACGGGGGGCGGCCATGAGCACCGCATCGAGCCGCAGGACAGACACCACACCGCAGCGAAAGAACCCACCCATGTGCCAGCACCAGCCAGCCTGCCCGACAGCCGACTCCGCCGACCGGGAGGCCGCCCGCCTGATGGCGCACCACCCGGAACAGGGCTGGAGCCTGCTGTGCAACGGCGTTCTCCTCTTCGAGGACACCGGCGAGCTGCTGCCGGACGGGCAGATCATCGCGCCGCACCGGCCGCTCAGCACCGCACAGGTGATGACCGCCGCCTGAGGCGCCGAGGCGCGGGCACGACAGCACGCACGGCGAGGGGCCGGTACGGATCGCTTCCGTACCGGCCCCTCGTCACGTCGTTCAGTTGTCGTACTCGTCCAGCGGCGGGCAGGAGCAGACCAGGTTGCGGTCGCCGAAGGCACCGTCGATCCGGCGCACCGGCGGCCAGTACTTGTCCGCGGCCGCGACGCCGGCCGGGAAGACCGCCTCCTCACGGCTGTACGGGTGCTGCCACTCGCCGCCGAGCGCGGCCGCCGTGTGCGGGGCGTTGCGCAGCGGGTTGTCCTCGGCGGGCCACTCGCCCGACGCGACCTTCTCGATCTCGGCCCGGATCGCGATCATCGTGTCGCAGAACCGGTCGATCTCGGTGAGATCCTCGCTCTCGGTGGGCTCGATCATCAGCGTGCCGGCCACCGGGAACGACATCGTCGGCGCGTGGAAGCCGTAGTCGATCAGGCGCTTGGCGATGTCGTCGACGCTGACGCCGGTCGCCTTGGAGATCGGGCGGAGGTCGACGATGCACTCGTGCGCGACGAGGCCGGCCGGTCCGGTGTACAGCACCGGGTAGTGCGGCTCAAGGCGCTTGGCGATGTAGTTCGCGGCGAGCACGGCGACCTGCGTCGCGCGCTTGAGGCCCTCGCCGCCCATCAGCCGGACGTACGCCCAGGAGATGGGCAGGATGCCGGCGGAGCCCCACGGCGCGGCCGAAATGGGGCCGACGCCCGTCTCCGGGCCGGCGCTCGGCTGCAGCGGGTGGTTCGGCAGGTACGGCGCGAGGTGCTCGCGCACAGCGACCGGACCGACGCCGGGGCCGCCGCCGCCGTGCGGGATGCAGAACGTCTTGTGCAGGTTCAGGTGCGAGACGTCGCCGCCGAACTTGCCCGGCTCGGCGAGGCCCACCAGCGCGTTGAGGTTGGCGCCGTCCACGTACACCTGGCCGCCGGCGTCGTGCACCTGGGCGCAGATGTCCGCGACGTGCTCCTCGAAGACGCCGTGCGTCGACGGGTAGGTGATCATCAGCACCGACAGCTCGTCGCGGTACTGCTCGATCTTCGCGCGCAGGTCCTCGACGTCGATCTCGCCGTCGTCGGCGGTCTTGACGACGACGACCTTCATGCCGGCCATCACGGCGCTGGCGGCGTTGGTGCCGTGCGCGGACGACGGGATGAGGCATACGGTGCGCTGCGAGTCGCCGTTGGCGCGGTGGTAGGCGCGGACCGCCAGCAGGCCCGCGAGCTCACCCTGGGAGCCGGCGTTGGGCTGGATCGACACCTTGTCGTAGCCGGTGACCTCGGCGAGGCGCTCCTCCAGCTCACGGATCAGGGTCAGATAGCCCTGCGCCTGGTCGACCGGCGCGAAGGGGTGGATCTGTCCGAACTCCGGCCAGGTGACCGGCTCCATCTCGGTGGTCGCGTTCAGCTTCATCGTGCAGGAGCCGAGCGGGATCATGCCGCGGTCCAGCGCGTAGTCGCGGTCGGCGAGCCGGCGCAGGTAGCGCAGCATCGCGGTCTCGGACCGGTGCGCGTGGAAGACGGGGTGCGTGAGGTACACGTCGCTGCGCAGGAGCGCCGCGGGCAGCACGTCCTCGGTGGCGGCGTCCAGGGCGTCGATGTCGCCACGGACCCCGAAGGCGTCCCACACGGCGGCGAGCTGGGCGCGGCCGGTGGTCTCGTCGCAGGCGGCGGAGACGTGGTCGGCGTCCACCAGGCGGAGGTTGACGCCGCCCTCGCGGGCGGCGGCCACGACCTCGGCGGCCTTGCCCGGCACGCGGACGGTGACGGTGTCGAAGAACGTCCCGGTGACGACCTCGACGCCGCCGGCGCGCAGGCCCTCGGCGAGGATCGTGGCGTACCGGTGCGTGCGCTGCGCGATGCCCTTCAGGCCCTCGGGGCCGTGGTACACGGCGTACATCCCGGCCATGACGGCGAGCAGCACCTGAGCGGTACAGATGTTGCTGGTGGCCTTCTCACGGCGGATGTGCTGCTCGCGGGTCTGCAGGGCGAGGCGGTAGGCCTTGTTGCCGTCGGCGTCGACGGAGACGCCGACGAGACGGCCGGGCAGGCTGCGGGCGAACTTCTCACGCACGGCCATGTAGCCGGCGTGCGGACCGCCGAAGCCCATCGGGACACCGAAGCGCTGGGTGGTGCCGACGGCGATGTCGGCGCCGAGCTCGCCGGGCGAGACGAGCAGGGTCAGGGCCAGCAGGTCGGCGGCGACGGTGACGACGGCACCGAGCTCGTGGGCGCGGTCGATGACCGGCTTGATGTCCCGTACGGCACCGGAGGCGCCCGGGTACTGGATCAGCACGCCGAAGACACCGCGCTCGGCGACCTCGGCCGGGATGCCCTCGCTGAGGTCGGCGACGACGACCTCGACCCCGGTCGGCTCGGCGCGGGTCTCGATCACGGCGATGGTCTGCGGCAGGGCGTCGGCGTCGACCAGGAAGACACCGCCCTTGACCTTGCCGACCCGGCGGGCGAGCGACATCGCCTCGGCGGCCGCGGTGCCCTCGTCGAGCAGGGAGGCTCCGGAGGTGGGCAGCCCCGTGAGATCGGCGACCACGGTCTGGAAGTTCAGCAGCGCCTCCAGGCGCCCCTGGGAGATCTCCGGCTGGTACGGCGTGTACGCGGTGTACCAGGCCGGGTTCTCCATGACGTTGCGCAGGATGACCGGAGGCGTGAAGGTGCCGTAGTAGCCGAGGCCGATCATCGGCGCCACGACCTGGTTGCGGTCGGCGAGCGACCGGAGCTCGGCGAGCACCTCGGCCTCGGTGCGGGCGTCCGGCAGCCCGAGCGCCTCGGCGCTCTTGATGACGTCCGGGACCGCGGCGTCGGTGAGCTCGTCGAGCGATCCGTAGCCGACCTGGGCGAGCATCTTGGCACGGGCTTCGGCGTCGGGTCCGATGTGGCGCTGCTCGAAGGGGGTGCCTCGCTCCAGCTGGGAGAGCGGGGTGCGGTTGGCGGTCATGCGGAGGCCTCCTGGTCGTCACGACCTACGAGGGGCACCACGGCGCGGGTGCCCGGACGGCCTCCCCCTCTGTCATCTCAACCTGAGAGCTTCACCGGGCGCGATGCGGCGACCCGGCTTTCACCGTCGGTGAGAGCGGATGCCGTCCGACGCCCGCTCTGCTTTCCAGAGTGACCTCGTCCGTGCGGTACGGGGTGCCTGAGAGATTCCGGGGAGGATTTGCTCCTTCGGCGCCTCCGAAAGGTTTCTCCGGAGGACTCTCCCGCACGGGGTCAGCAGCCGCTAGCCAGCCTACCAGCGAGGTCGGTGCCTGTTCCCTCGAGTGGCCGACGTCACCGTTGTGCACTTTCGTAGTGTTCAGAGAACGGTTGCGAGCGTTGCGAGCAATTGGAGGGACCGTGCAGACCGACATCGATCCGCGCAGCCTGATCGGGCGCAAGACCTTCGACCGCAACGGCCACAAGATCGGGACCGTCGACGAGGTGTATCTGGACGACGCGACGGGCGTACCGGAGTGGGCGGCCGTGCGCACGGGGCTGTTCAGCCGCGACGCTTTCGTCCCCCTGGAGCCGAGCGAAGTCGCCGACGACGGGCTGCACGTGCCGTTCGACCGCGCGCTGATCAAGGACGCGCCCGACTTCGGCGTGGGGCGCCACCTCTCGCCCGAGCAGGAGCTGCAGCTCTACCACCACTACGGCATCGACCTGCCCTCCCGTCCGGAGGACTCGGCGCCGCCGTCCTCCGACCGCGATTTCGGCAAGCTGGCCGGCCAGGACGACTGACCCGTCGGGCCACCGGGCACCAGCGGCAGAGGATCCGACAGCTCCAGGTCCGGGTCGTCGGTCCAGAACGTCCGCACCCGGCCCGGTGCCGACCCGGGCTCCTCGAACCGCACGGTCACCCGCCCCACGCCGCTGCCCTGAACCCACCCCGCCCCGTACACGGTGTGCCACACGTCGTGCCCGGCCGGCCACCGCCGCTCCGAACCCAGGCTCGCCTCCCGTACGTCCGCGCCTGCCGCCCCGCCGGGCGCGGAGGCCCCTGCGGCCCCCTCAGCCACAGCTCCCGGCGTGCCCGGAGCGGCCGTCACCGGGCCGCCCCGGTCGCCTCCGCCCGGCATCTCCGGCACCTCCGCCGCGTCCGGTGCGCCGGCGGACCGGGAAGCACTCGCGGCTTCCGCGGCCGTGGCGGCCTCCGCGGCTCCGGCGGCCGCCTGGGCGAACAAGTCCTCCTGGGTGTAGTCCGCGAGGCCCGTGACACCGACGCCCAGCAGCCGCACCCCGCCGGTGGTGTCCACCGCCTCCAGCAGGCGCCCGGCCGCCTCCCTCACCACCGCGGGGTCGTCGGTCGGGCCGCGCAGCGTCTCGGACCTCGTCAGTGTCGAGAAGTCGTACCGCCGGACCTTCAGCACCACCGTCCGGCCCGACCGCCCGGCGGCGCGCAGCCGCCCCACGCACCGGTCGGCGAGCCGCTCCACCTCCAGCCGCACCCGCGTCCGGTCGTGCAGGTCGACATCGAAGGTGTCCTCGACGGACACCGACTTCGCGTCCCGCTCGGCGACCACGGGCCGGTCGTCGTACCCCATCGCCATCAGGTACAGCGATCCTCCGTGCGACTTCCCCAGCAGCCGGACCAGCTCGTCCTCGCCCGCCGCCACGAGGTCCGCGACCGTCGTCATGCCGGCCCTCCGCAGATGCTCACCGGTCGCCGGCCCCACGCCCGGCAGGATGCGCACGGGCATCGGCGCGAGCAGCTCCCGCTCGGTGCCCGGCTCGATCAGCAGGAGACCGTCCGGCTTGGCCTGCTCGGACGCGATCTTCGCCAGCATCTTCGAGCCGGCGAGGCCGACGGAGCCGGTCAGCCCGGTGGCCCCGAGAATGTCCCTGCGCAGCCGCTCACCGGCATCCCGTGCCGTGGCCGAGTCATGGGCCGCGCCCCCCGCTTCCAGGTCCACGAAGGCCTCGTCCAGGCTCAGCGGCTCGACCAGCGGGGACAGCCGCCCCAGCAACTCCATGACCTGCTCGCTGACCGCCCGGTAGAGCGAGAACCGCGGCACGAGATACGCGGCGTTCGGCGCCAGCCGGCGCGCCTGCGCCATCGGCATCGCCGAGTGCACCCCGAAGCGTCTCGCCTCGTACGACGCGGTGGCGACGACCCCGCGGGGCCCCAGTCCGCCCACCACCACCGGTTTCCCGCGCAGACTGGGCTTCGCCGCCTGCTCGGCGGCGGCGAAGAAGGCATCCATGTCCAGATGCAGGATCGTCGGCGCGGCTCTCACATCACCGATGCTGCCTCACGCCACTGACAATCGGCCCGCCCCGGGGGACCGGCCTCAGACGGCCCTGTCGCGCCTGCGCCGCGCCAGCTCGTCCGACGGATTGTGGCCGACCAGCGTCTCGCCGGTGTCGACGCGCTCCCCGTGCAGCTGCGACAGCGCGGCCTCCACATCGCGCCACACCACCCCGACGGCGATCCCGAACACGCCCTGACCGCCCTGGAGCAGATCGACGACCTCGTGGGGCGACGAACACTCGTAGACGGTGGCCCCGTCGCTCATCAGCGTCATGCGCTCCAGGTCGCGGAAGCCACGCGCCCGCAGATGCTGGACGGCGGCCCGGATGTTCTGCAGCGCGACCCCGGTGTCCAGGAACCGCTTGACGATCTTCAGGACGACGACGTCGCGAAAGCTGTACAGCCGCTGCGTCCCCGAGCCGTAAGCGGGCCGCACGCTCGGCTCGACCAGCCCGGTGCGCGCCCAGTAGTCGAGCTGCCGATAGGTGATTCCCGCCGCCGCGCACGCGGTTGGCCCCCGGTATCCGATGGTGTCGGCGGCCGGGTCATCCGTGCCTTCGTGAGCCGGGCCGGCCACGGTTCCGTGAAGCGGAAACGGCCCGCTCTGCCCCAGACTCCGTCCGGGGGTACCCCCAGTCGCACCGTCGCCGCTGTTCATCACGCCGACCCTCCGTCCTTGACCTGCCATCCCGACGGTAGGCAGTCACTCGGGGTGCGTCAACGATCGCCACACTCGGCACGCCGAGTGATAATCACCCTGAGAGTGGTTTCCCGTATCCCAATGCCGGGAAAGGCTACTCGAATGCGCTGACAGCACCCCATGGCGGCAAGGTTCCCACGGGCCGGCGAAGCCGGCGGTCTCACTGACTGTTGGTGCCGAAGTCCTCGGGCGAGATCTGGTCGAGGAACTCGCGGAACTTCTCCACCTCGTCCTCCTGCTCGTCGGGAATGGCGATTCCGGCGTCGTCGAGCACCCCGTCACTGCCGAAGATCGGGGTGCCGGTACGCAAGGCCAGCGCTATGGCGTCGGAAGGCCTGGCGCTCACCTCGACACCGCTGGCGAAGACCAGCTCCGCGTAGAAGACCCCTTCGCGCAGGTCCGTGATCCGGACCTCGGTCAGCTCCTGGCCGACGGCCTCGAGCACGTCCTTGAAGAGATCGTGGGTGAGCGGCCGGGCGGGCGCCATGCCCTGCTGAGCGAAGGCGATGGCGGTCGCCTCCCCCGGACCGATCCAGATGGGGAGGTACCGATCGCCTCCCACTTCACGCAGGAGCACGATCGGCTGGTTGGAGGGCATTTCCACCCGGACACCGACAACATCGAGCTCGTTCACATTGCAACCCTAGGACGTGCCGGACCTGTTTGGATAGTCGGGCTCTCTCAAGATCAGTACAAGCGGATACCGAGGGCCGTCTGCACCAGCGCCGCGTGCAGCCGCACGGACAGTTCCGCGAGTTCCTTCGCGGTCGCCTCGGCATGGGCCCTGGTCTGCGGATTACGGTGCCGGCGCAGTGGCGCGACCACCTGTTCGACCAGCCCGGCCTCCCGGTCGGCGGCGGCTTTCACGGCCCTCAGATGGCGCGGTTCCAGCCCGAATCTGCCCAGATCCGCGACCAGCTTGGCGACGGTCACGGCCTCGGCGTCGTACCCACCGTCCGCCGCGGGCGCGATCAGCCCGTAGGACTCCCACTCGGCGAGTTCGTCCTCGCCGACCTCCGCGGCCGCCAGCAGTTCCGCCCGGCCCACCCGGGCCGCCGTGGGGCGGTCCTGCTCGGCGTCCCACGGAGTGCCGTCCAGCAGCTCGCGCTGCGCCCCGCCGCCCGGTGCGGGCAGCCGCACCTGCTCACCGCGCGCGAGCGCGTCCAGATGCTCGCGGATGACCTTCAGCGGCAGATAGTGGTCTCGCTGCATCCGCAGGATCTGCGCCAGGCGCTCCACGTCCTGGGGACTGAACTTCCGGTACCCGGAGGCCGTCCTCTGCGGCTCCACGAGCCCCTCGGCCTCCAGGAACCGGATCTTGGAGATCGTGACTTCGGGGAACTCCTCACGGAGCTGGCTGAGCACCGTCCCGATGCTCACCAACTGGACGGCCCCGCCGGCGGTGCCGTGTCCGACACCGCCCGTCGTGGTTCGCATGGGCCTTCCCCGCCGGGTCACACGCCTCGCTGGCTCGCGTAGAAGACCAGCCGGTACTTGCCGATCTGGACCTCGTCGCCGTTGGCCAGGACCACCGAGTCGATCGGCTCCCGGTTGACGTACGTGCCGTTGAGGCTGCCGACGTCCGAGACGGTGAAGCTGCCGTCCGGCGACCTGCGGAACTCCACGTGGCGCCGCGACACGGTCACGTCGTCCAGGAAGATGTCGCTCTGCGGGTGACGACCGGCCGTCGTGAGATCACTGTCGAGCAGGAAGCGGCTGCCCGAGTTCGGACCGCGGCGCACCACCAGGAGCGCCGAGCCGAGCGGCAGCGCGTCGACGGCCGCCTGTGCCTCGGGCGACAGCGACGGCAGCTGGGTCTGGCCGGTGGCCTCCGAGTCGTACGCCTCCAGCCCCGAGATCGAGATCGTCGACGTCGTCTCGGACGCCCGCTCCGCGGGAACGCCCGCACGCAGCGGGGCGCCGCAGTTGGAGCAGAACCGACTGGCCTCGGCGTTACGGTGCCCGCACCTCGTACAAACCGGCATGGACGAATCCTCCTGCCGCGGCTGGCCCGCGTGGGCGCTGGTCGCATACGGGTCCGGAGCAAACTCTCCACCCGTACTCGAGGTTGATGGTTCTCCGAAACCTATGCGGCCGGGACCGGCAGGGTCAACAGACGCGCCCTGACCCCCCGGAATGTCACCACCGGCGACTTCGTCGCGGAAGAGCGGGCGCTCGCCGCCCTGCTCCTCACCCTGGCCATGGCGCGGCGCGCGATGCCTGGCATTGCTGCCGTCCTCGCGTGCGCTCTTGCCGAACAACTTCGCAAACAACTTCACGGGCGATTCCCCTTGAACGAAACAGACCCGCCCGTGGGGCAGGACGAACCCTGAATGAACACACCTGCCGACCCGGACACCCTCACAACGTCCGTATCCTCCGGACAGTTTCCACCACGCACCAAGCTCCTGATGCGCCGACCCCCCGCAACCTCCTGCCCTTGTCGCGCGACCCCCATGCGCCCCCGCCTCACTGCGACGACGACCGAGCGTAGTCAGGCCGCTTCACCGGTCGCAAGGCGTCCACGACGATCTTCTGGGACCGCGTCACCGTGGCCGTGGCCTGCTCCTTCTCCAGCGTCTGCACCACGCCGCCCGGGATGTTCAGCGCCGGCTCCAGGTCCTGCGGCTTTCCGATGACCTTGAAGACGTACGGAGCACTGATCTTCCGGCCGTCCACCTCGATGGCGCCGGTGTCACCGGAGAAGTACGTGTCCGCGACCACCCGGACGTCGTTGACCTGGATCGCCTCGGCACCCGCGGCACGCAGTTCCTGGATCGCGTCGAGCAGCATGTCCGGGTCGACCGCTCCGCCGTTGATGGTGAGCGTGATCCCCGGACCCTGTGCCGCCACCGTACCGGCGAGGATGCCCAGCTGCCGCTCCTTTTCCAGGGTCTGCTTCCGGGCCTCCTCCGCCTGGTCGGAGCTGTTCTCCAGCTCGGTGCGCTGGTCCTCCAGCCGCGCGTTCTCGTCCTCCAGCCGCTGGGTGCGGTCGTCCAGCTCGTCGAGGATCCGGACGAGGTCCTCCTGGCGCGCACCGCGCAGGGCGCTGTCGTCGCTGGTCGAGCGGACCTGGATCGCGAGCCCCAGGCCGAGGCCGAACAGCAGCAGCGCCACGATGAGTTGTGCCCGGGTGATCCGCGGCGGCCACAGCCCCGCGATCAGCCGCTGACGGCCGCTCTGGGGCTCCTGCGACGGCTGGGGCGACTCCTGCGGCTCGGGCGCCGCCGGCGCCGGCTGTGCGGCGTCCTCGCCCTTCGGTGTCTCTTCGTTGCTCATCGGCCTCACGCCCGGAACACATGCCGCCGGATGGCGGCGGCGTTGGAGAAGATCCGGATGCCGAGAACGACCACCACACCCGTGGACAGCTGCGCACCGACACCCAGTTTGTCGCCGAGGAACACGATCAGCGCGGCCACGACGACGTTCGACAGGAAGGAGACGACGAAGACCTTGTCGACGAAGATCCCGTCGAGCATGGCCCGCAGACCTCCGAAGACCGCGTCCAGGGCGGCGACGACGGCGATGGGCAGGTAGGGCTCGACCACCGCCGGCACCTCGGGCCGGACGAACAGCCCGACCACGACTCCCACCACGAGGCCCAGTACGGCGATCAAGATGTGCCCTTCCCTGTGTCGGCCGTCGCCTGCCCGTCACCCTTGGCGGCTCCGGCGGTTCCCGGCTGTGCTGTGCGTACGATCAGGCTCGGCGCGGCCGGCAGGCGCACCTCGCCCTGGTCCGAAATGCTGGTGCGAATACCGAAGTTCTCCTGCAGCACCTGCAAGTACTGACCGTCGGCGCTTTCCTGGAACGCCGCGCTCAGCTTCTTTCCGTCCCCGACGGCCAGCACCGTGTACGGCGGAACCAGCGGCCTGTTGTCGACCAGTATGGCGTCGCCCGCCGCGCGGATGGCCGACAGGGCGGTCAGGCGCTGTCCGTTGATCGCGATGGCTTCGGCACCCGACTGCCAGAGCCCGTTGACGATCCGCTGCATGTCGCGGTCCCGCACCCGCCCCGTGTCGGCGAACCCACTGCTCTCGCGCGGACCGTCCCCGCCCTGATCCGTGCCCTTGGCGTCGTCGACGACCAGCTTCACGCCGGGCCCCCGCACCGGAGTCGCCCCGGAGAGCAGCGCGACGAGCGCCGCCTGGTCGCCCCCGTGCTCCTCCAGCGCCTTGCGCTGCCGCTCCCCCACCTCGGCGCGCAGTGACTCGATCCGCTGCTCGAGGGAGTCGACCGCGGCGGTCTCCGCCTCGATGCGGTCGATGAGCTCCTCGCGCTCCTTGGCGACCACGGGTGCCGATATCCGCGCCTGGGCGGCACCCAGGGTGACCACCAGCGCGGCCAGGACGAGCCCCGCCGCCAGCCCCAGCTTCGCCCGCAGCGTACGGGGCAGCCCGCCGCCGTCGGCGGCCCTGCGGGCCGAAGCCTCCGCGTATCCGTCGTCGAGCGCGTGGTCCATCACGTTGGTCAGCAGCGACATGGACGCGTCGGGACGCGGAGGCGGGGAGCCTGTGCTCCGAACGGGGGGCTGCTGCGACATGCCGCACATCGTCGCACGTCGGAGCTGCTACCGCCGAATGGCCCCACCGGTGTGCCGGAAGGCGCCCGTCAGCACCTTCCGGCACACCGGCCCGGGGGCCCGTGGATCAGCGACCCGCGCTGTCCACCACGGCCGCCCATTCGTCGAGCAGGGACTGGGCGGACGCGTCGTCCGGCCCTTCCGCCCACAGATGCGTGACGGCCTCCGCCGGGTCCGGCAGCACCATCACCCACCGGCCGTCGGCCTCGACGACCCGCACACCGTCGGTGGTGTCCACGTGCCGGTCGCCGGCCGCCTCCACCACCCGCCGCATGACGAGCCCCTTGACCGCCCACGGAGTCGCCAGGTCCCGCTTGAGCACGTGGGCCCGCGGGATCCGCGCGTCGATCTGGCTCAGCGTGAGCTGGGTACGCGCGACCAGGCCGATCAGCCGGACGAACGCCGCGGTGCCGTCGAAGACACTGCTGAACTCCGGAACGATGAACCCGCCGCGCCCGTCACCGCCGAAGATCGTGGTCTCCTCGCGGCCCACCCGGGTCAGATCGTCCGGCGATGTCGTCGTCCAGTCCACCTGAGTGCCGTGGTACGCCGCCACCTGCTCGGCGATCCGGGTCGTGGTCACGGGCAGCGCCACCCGTCCGCTGCGGCGCTCGGCCGCGACCAGGTCCAGCATGACGAGCAGCGCCCGGTCGTCCTCGATGATCCGGCCGCGCTCGTCCACCAGCGACAGCCGCTCGCCGACGGTGTCGAACCGCACGCCGAAGGCCGCTCGGGCCGAAGCCACTATCTCCCCGAGCCGGACCAGTCCGGCCCTGCGGGAGTCGGCCGACTCGGTGGGCCGCGACTCGTCCAGCCCCGGGTTGATGGTCAGCGAGTCCACGCCGAGCCGTCCCAGCAGGCTGGGCAGGACGAGGCCGGCGCTTCCGTTCGACGCGTCGACGACGACCTTCAGACCGGCTTCGGAGATGCCGGAGGTGTTCACGGTCCTCAGGAGGGACCCGGTGTAGGAGTCGAAGACGCTCGACGGGAAGCTCAGATCGCCGATCTCCCCGGGGAACGCGCGCCGGTACTCCTGCCGGGCGTACACGCGGTCGAGCTTGCGCTGTCCGGCCTGTGACAGGTCGGCACCCCGCTCGTCGAAGAACATGATGTCGACGGAGTCGGGCACGCCCGGCGACGTTCTGATCATGATGCCGCCGGCGCTGCCTCGGGCGGTCTGCTGCCGCGCCACCGGCAGCGGTACGTTCTCCAGGTCGCGTACGTCGATGGCGCTGGCCTGCAGCGCCGAGATCACCGCCCGCTTGAGCGCACGCGCGCCTCGGGAGTGGTCGCGGGCGGTGGTGACCGTGGCGCCCTTCTTCAGCGTCGTGGCATACGCCCCCGCGAGCCGTACCGCCAGTTCCGGGGTGATCTCCACATTGAGGATGCCGGAGACACCGCGCGCCCCGAAGAGGTGTGCCTGCCCTCGCGACTCCCAGATCACGGACGTGTTGACGAACGCGCCGGCCTCGATCGTCTTGAACGGGTAGACCCGGACATTGCCCTGAACGATCGATTCTTCACCGACGAGGCACTCGTCGCCGATGACGGCCCCGTCCTCGATCCTGGCCGCCCGCATGATGTCGGTGTTCTTGCCGATCACGCAGCCGCGCAGGTTGCTGTGCTGGCCGATGTAGACGTTGTCGTGGACCACCGCCTTGTGCAGGAACGCGCCGCTCTTGACGACCACATTGGAGCCGACGACGGTGTGCTCGCGGATCTCGACATCGGCTTCGACTTTGGCGTAGTCCCCGATGTACAGCGGCCCGCGCAGCACCGCGTCCGGATGCACCTCGGCGCCTTCGGCGACCCACACCCCCGGCGAGATCTCGAATCCGTCGAGCTCGACGTCGACCTTTCCTTCGAGCACGTCGGCCTGGGCCTTGACGTAGCTCTCGTGGGTGCCGACGTCCTCCCAGTAGCCCTCGGCGACATAGCCGTAAATCGGCTTGCCTTCCTTCATGAGCTGGGGGAAGACGTCTCCGGACCAGTCGACCGGAACATCGGCCTCGACGTAGTCGAAGACCTCGGGTTCCATCACGTAGATGCCGGTGTTCACGGTGTCGGAGAAGACCTGGCCCCACGTGGGTTTCTCCAGGAAGCGTTCGACCTTTCCTTCCTCGTCCACGATCGTGATTCCGAATTCCAGCGGATTCGGCACCCTCGTCAGGCAAACCGTGACCAGGGCGCCCTTCTCCTTGTGGAACTCGATGAGGTCGGTCAGATTGAAATCGGTGAGAGCGTCGCCGGAGATCACCAGGAACGCATCGTCCTTGAGTGCTTCCTCGGCGTTCTTGACACTCCCCGCTGTGCCGAGTGGCTTCTCCTCATTGGCATAGGTGAGCTCCATGCCGAGCTCTTCGCCGTCACCGAAATAGTTTTTTACCAGCGAGGCGAGAAACTGCACGGTTACGACGGTTTCATTGAGCCCATGCCGCTTGAGCAGCCGCAGCACGTGCTCCATGATCGGCCGGTTGGCGACCGGCAGGAGTGGCTTGGGCATGCTCGAGGTCATGGGGCGAAGACGAGTGCCTTCGCCGCCGGCCATCACGACGGCCTTCATGTCGGAAGCGTCCTCCTTGCAGAGACGACGGTCTAGCCGACTTCACCCATCCGTGACTGTGGCCCAGATGCGTCAGCGGGGCGCTCGTATTCACCGAGCGGCACCGGACGGACAGGCTCAATCGGCCGCGGTATCCGCCTTGACAAGTCGGCGGACCTGGACCACGTAGAGGATCCCTGCCCACCAATACAGAGTTGTACCCCATCCGGCGAAGGCCCACCCGAAAACTTCAGCGAGTGACGCAAGCCACCCGTCCCGGTCACTGAGCAGGAGGAGAGGGAAGGCGTACATCAGGTTGAAGGTGGCCGCCTTCCCCAGGAAGTTGACCTGCGGCGGCGGATAGCCGTGCCGTCGGAGGATGCCGACCATCACCAGGAGCATCAGCTCACGGGCCAATAGAGCGAGGGTCAGCCACAGCGGCAGGATCTCCCGCCAGGTCAGGCCGAGGAGGGTGGAAAGGATGTACAGCCGGTCGGCCGCGGGGTCCAGCAGACGGCCCAGGCTACTGATCTGGTTCCAGCGTCGGGCGAGTTTTCCGTCGAGATAGTCGCTGACTCCGCTGAGCATCAGCACGAGCAGAGCCCAGCCATCGCTATTCGGCCCGCCGAACACGGGGCGGAGAATCAGCCACAGGAAGAGCGGCACGCCGAGGAGACGAGCCATGCTCAGGATGTTGGGGATGGTGAGGACTCGGTCGGTCTGAACGCGAGTCTCCTGGACCTCCACCCGGGGGCCTCCTGTGGGAACGTGCCGACGATGCCCCCTGACTTTACCGTCAGCCGCAGCCGGCCCGGACACAGGGGTGGTGAACCGATACCAAAACGCA